>CAMVRG010000010.1 GCA_947169815.1 uncultured Clostridia bacterium
ATCACAGCGGCTGAAACACTTTATAACAGCATTAAGGATGATACAAATTATTCTACTATCGCAAGCACACTTAAAACTGCGATAGACGCTGCAAAAGAAGTTGCAGATAGCGACGAAGCAGACCAGGACGCTGTTGACGCAGCTAAAACTGCTATTACAACTGCAAAGACAAACGCAGAAGCTGCTAAAAAAGATGTTGACGATACAAACGCAGCAAACCCAGTAATCACAATAATCAATGCGCTTCCTGCAGCAGACGATGTGACAACAGCAAACAAGGAAGCAATCGAAGCAGCAAGAGCAGCATATAATGCACTTACCGATGACCAGAAGAAAAAGGTTGACGCAACTGTGCTTGCAAAGCTTACTGACGCTGAAACTGCATTACAGGACGCTATTGATACCGAAACAGCACAGGGTGCAACGGACACTATCAACGCTCTTCCCGATGCAGACAAGGTAACAACTGCGGACAAAGACGCTATTGAAGCCGCAAGAAAGGCGTATAACGACCTTACTGACGACCAGAAGAAAAAGGTAAGCGACGATACACTTAAGAAGCTGACCGACGCAGAGGACGCTCTCAAAGCAGCAGGAGTCAGCGATACAATCAATGCACTTCCTGCAGCAGATGAGGTAACAACTGCTGATAAGGATGCGATTGAAAAGGCAAGAAAAGCGTATGACGCTCTTACTGACGAACAGAAGGCATATGTTCCTGCTGAAACTCTTAAGAAACTTACTGACGCTGAATCTGCACTCGCAGTAGCAACGGCTAACGAAGCAATCAACGCACTTCCTGCGGCTGACGAGGTAACAACCGCAAACAAGGACGCTATCGAAGCAGCAAGAAAAGCATATGACGCTCTTACCGACGATGAGAAGGCAAAGATTGCTCCCGAAACGCTCAAGAAGCTGACTGACGCTGAATCTGCACTTGCAGTAGCAACGGCTAACGAAGCAATCAACGCGCTTCCTGCGGCTGACGAAGTAACAACCGCAAACAAGGACGCTATCGAAGCAGCAAGAAAAGCATATGACGCTCTTACCGACGATGAGAAGGCAAAGATTGCTCCCGAAACGCTCAAGAAGCTGACTGACGCTGAATCGGCATTCTCGGTAGCAAGCGTTAAAGAAAAAATCAACGCTCTTCCTGCAGCAGACGAAGTAACAACCGCAAACAAGGACGCTATTGAAGCAGCAAGAGGATTCTACGACGCTCTTACTGATGAAGAAAAAGCAAAGGTTGCTCCCGAAACGCTTAAGAAACTGACTGACGCAGAAGACGCTCTCGCAGCAGCAACAGTAAGCGATGAAATCAAAGCACTTCCGGCAGCAGCCGAGGTAACAACCGACAACAAGGCGGCAATCGCAGCAGCAAGAAAAGCATATGACGCTCTCACTGACGAGCAGAAGGCAAAAATTGCTCCCGAAACGCTTAAGAAACTGACTGACGCTGAATCTGCACTTGCAGTTGCAGAGGCTAACAAAGCAATCAGCGAGCTTCCCGAGGCTGACAAGGTAACACTTGCAGATAAGGACGCTATTGAAGCAGCAAGAAAAGCATACGATGCTCTTACTGACGAAGAAAAGGCAAAGATTGCTCCCGAAACGCTCGAGAAGCTGACCAACGCTGAAAAAGCATATGCAGCAGAAAAAGAAGCAGACGACACCGCAAAGGCAAAGGACGCTTCCGATAAGATTGCAGCGCTTCCCAAGGCAGCCGACGTTACGACAAAGGACGAGAAGGCAATCAAGGCGGCAAGAGCAGCTTACGACGCACTTTCCGACGACCAGAAAGCAAAGGTTCCTGCAAAAACCGTAAAACAGCTTGAAGAGTCAGAAAAGGCACTTGCACAGGCAAAGGAAGTTGCAGCAGCAAAGAAGAACGCTAAAACTGCAATGAACAATCAGATAACAGTAACACAGAAGGGCAAGAAGATTACTGTTAAATGGCATAAGGCTTCTCAGGCAGACGGATACCTCGTATACGTTCAGTACTGCGGTAAGAAGTACAAGAAGCCCGTTAAGACTATCAAGAAGAATTCAACAACAAAGGTTACTATTAAAAAGCTGAACGGCAAAAAGATTAACCTTAAAAAGAACTTCAAGGTAGTTGTTAAGCCTTACAAGATTGTAAACGGCAAGAAGGTAGTTCTTGCAAAGAGTATGACAGCCCACGTTGTCGGCGTTAAGAACAAGAAGTATACTAACGTTAAGTCCATCAAGGCTACTAAGAAAGCATTAACCGTAAAGGTTGGCAAGACCAAGAAGGCTAAGGCAAAGATTACTCTTGTTGACAAGAAAAAGAAGCACATTCCTTCAAGCCACGCTCCGAAGTTCCGTTACAGAACATCCAACAAGAGCATCGCAACTGTTGATAAGAACGGTAAGATTAAGGGTATCAAGAAGGGTACCTGCACAATCTATGTTTACGCTATCAACGGCAAGATGACAAAGATTAAGGTAACGGTTAAATAATGAAGAACCACAAAGATTCATCAAGCAAAATTGAGCTTGAGGAATTAAGAAAACTGTTTGAGCGCTTTTATGAGGACGCAACTACAAGGTATTTGCCTAACCTTGATGCAATAAATAAAGGCTCGAATGTGTTTACAAATTTCATTGATGCAGTAAGGGAAAATCCGGAAGTACTTGGTAATGATGATTCGGCAACGAACGAGGCTCTTTTGGACTACCTTTCCGAGTATTCATTTGCCGCTTTCGGCGTGGGCTTTGCGCTCGGAAAGCTCATTGATAAATACACGGACGCCTTTGATGAACACATAAAAGCAGCAATGCAGAAAGATTAAAATACACATAATTAGGGCTCGGAGTTAACGCTCCGAGCCTTAACTTTTGAAAAAATAGAACAGGCGTACTAAAAAGTATTGACAAATGTTTGCGGATATGTTAATATAACCTTGCAAGCAAATTAGAACGCTTGTTTTAATATGAATTACTTCGGGTCAATTGAGATTCAGAAGTACATTCTGATACAATTCAATAGCAGAATTTAACCGCGCCACTCATCTCATATTCATTATGGCGGTGATAGAGCCGTACATTCTCAATTAGGATATAGCAAGACTATACCCTTTTGAAATGTGCGGCTCTTTCTTTTTTGCCATAGTTTAAATAAAAAGATTTTGTAAAATCCGAAAAAAGTGTGCAATAGCTTAATGGGAGAAATTGTAAATAATTTGTAGATTTCGGTTATCAAATCAGAAATAATTCGCTAATAGCATAATGGGAGAATTAAAAAAATTTTGCGTTTCTGACCCCCCTATTTAACCTCCGAATACTCCTATACAATTGGGAAGAAATAAAAATGATTTCGATATAATCCGAAAAAAGTGTGCAATAGCATAATGGAAGATATTTTTATGATTTGAATTTTTGGTTATCAAATCCGAAAAAGGTGTGCAATAGCTTATTGAGGGGGTCATATTTCAGACTTTTTTGTCGGGAATAGTGAAGGGGTTAAAAAATAGATTTTGTAAAACCTGAAAAAATTCGCTAATAGCTTAATGGAGGTAATAACGCAATATGAATACTGCGTCCGCATTTGTTACCAAAACTCTGACGAGTTTGATATACCCGTTATACGAAATAACGGGACTGCACCTTGACAATTTAATACTGCAAAAATCTGACGAAAGGAGGAAAGGTATATGGAAATTCACAATCAGATAAATCCGCCTTCAGGCAACTTCTTTATCATACCGAACTGCATCTTTAAAGAGAGCCTGAAAGCAAGGGACCTTGCTGTTTATTGCTATCTGATGTACTGCGCAGACCGAGTCACTTTTGACTGCTATCCTGCAAGAAAAACTATCGCCCAAGCCTGCGGAATGTCTCCGCCGACAGTCGATGAAGCAACAAAAGTTCTTGTGGATAAGGGCTTGATTAATGTCTCCCACAGATATGATTTAAACGGCAACCGCACCTCGCATATGTACACTATCAATAAAATTTGGTAACCCCTATTTAAAAACTTAATAAGAACAATAAAGAAACACCTTTGAAAATAATTCGGTAATTCTTTCAATATTTCGAAGAAATTATTGAAAGCAGGTAAAAGTGAGGCGTATGCCCTGCACGCCTCACATAGCACTTCAGCCCGCAGAGCGGACTGTTTGGGGATGTTATAACAGGGGTATGCTCAAATTTACAATTCAGGAGATGATTACAATGGAGAAGAAAGAAAAATATTCATACTGGCAGCTGCCGAGTCAGGTGGAACAGATGGATAAAGTGCTGTCTTTGTCCAACTGCGTCAACCGGAGTGACTTCGTCCGCACGGCGATTGATTTCTATATCGGATATATCTTACAGAGTCAGAACGCAGATTATCTCTCCCCGATGATAAGCTCCGTCATCAAAAATGAGATACAGCATACGGAAAAAGGACTGTGCGAAATGCTCTTCAAGATGGCGGTTGAACTTGGAAAGTTCAATCGTCTTACGGCTGCGTTAAATAATTATACAGGCGTTGATTGGCAGCGACTTAATGAAGTTGTAAAAGAAGAAGTTGCCTACACTAACGGATATATTTCTCTCGAAACTGCGGACGAGCTTATCAACGGTAACAGCTGATGGCGAAGATAATAGTATCGAGCAGATTCATCAAAAATCCGTCCGCACAGAACGCCGGTAAGCTCGTTAAGTATATGGGAACGCGCGAAGGTGTTGAGAAGATTCCGAAAGGAAAAGACGGGAAGATTGCAACCCAGCAGCAATACACTTTAATTAACCGCATCACAAACCACTTTCCCGAAACGAAAAAGTATATTGAGTTTGATGACTTTATGATGAAGCCGTCAAAGGCAAATGCAACGGAATTTATCAATGCGGTTGCCGAGCGAGAAGCAGACCGAACAGACGAACTTAAAAGTTTAGTTTCATATATTGCCGAGCGCCCCGGCGTTGAAAAACTCGGCTCGCACGGACTCTTTTCTGCAACGGATGAAGCGATTGACCTTGACGATGTTGCCGACAAAGTATCTGCTCATGAAGGCGTTGTTTGGACGCACGTTATCAGCCTGCGCCGTGAAGATGCAGAGCGGCTTGGCTACAACAATGCTGACACCTGGAAGCAGTGCGTGCGCCGCAATATGAACGAGCTTGCCGAAGCACATAAGCTCAAGCCGAGCGATATGGAGTGGTACGCCGCCTTCCATAACACGACGCACCATCCGCATATTCATCTGATAGTCTTATCAAAAAGCGGTCAGGGCTATCTGACGAAAAAAGGAATGGAAAAGATGCGCAGCACCTTCGGTAACGATATTTTCCGCAACGAGCAGTACAAGTTATTCAAAGAGCAGACGGATATCCGTGACGAACTGAAAGCAGAAATGGATGAAGTGTTGAACGGTATTTCAGTCAGGCGTTTTCCGATTACAGACGAAACCGCTGAGCTTATTAAGCAGCTACAAAACGAGCTTGCAAACTGCAAAGGCAAAAAGATTTACGGCTATCTTCCGAAGAATGTCAAGCATACGGTTGATGAATTACTCAGGCATATCGTTGAAGAAAACCGTCCGCTTCAATATATGTATGCAAGGTGGAATGAGGTCAACCGCTTGAAACTTGCTCTCTACTATGACAGCGAGAACGACAAGGACATACCGATTGAAACGAACAAAGAATTCCGTTCCCTTAAGAATATGCTGATAAAAGCGGTGCAGGAATCGCTCATCTTCGGAACAGATAACGGCTGGAAGAATATCCGCAAGAACACGAATATTTACAACAGCCTGCTGCAATCTATTGCCTCGCTTTTCTACAGCAAGGCGGCTGACCGCATCAACGAAATCAACGCGCAAAAGCGGCAGCAGACGGACAGCAAGGAACTCACCAAAGAACAGCAGAAACGCATTGCTCACGGCGAGCGTTCTGCAGGAAGTGAATACACGAAGGCAGAGAAGGACGAAGAAGACAGCCGCAGGGCAGCCGAAAACGCAGAAGCGCTTCTCAACATCGGCACAGGCATTGTTGACTTTGCTCTCCGACGTGCAATCCGGCAGCAACTGCAAAACACAAATCAGAACAACGACGCTGACGAAGACGAAGGCTTCGGTCAGTCGATGTAAAATGAAAAATCCTGCTTCGTTCATTACAGAGCAGGTAGAATAGGAGAAAAATATGAAACAATCAAACCAAGCAGTGAGAACTGCAAGAATAACTTAAGATTGGAGGTGATATGAAATCAAGTAAAGATTAGTGTTGCCTTATGGCAGCAAAGGAAATAATTTCTGTCGGTCAGGGCAATAATAGTATTGATAAAAACAGTAAAGGCGGAAGGTCTATCAATACTAAAAATGTCAATGACAGAATCAGTACGGAACTCTGGATGCAGCACTTTGCAAATGCTCTCTTAAAAGAAAATGCTATCGATGAAAAAACCTATAAAAAACTGTTGGCAAAAATCAGCAGAGAGGTTAACCGTAGGTTTGCATCACGATGAAAAATTGGTAACAGTTCCCTAATGAAACGGGGACTGTTACCGTAGTAAAATAAAACTGAAAAAATATCTGGATATTGAAAAAGTATTGTGATATTGTTCAGTTTGGAAAGGAGTAAAAAAGTATGGACATATATGCTACAAGAGAAAGAATCCGCAAGGAAAATATCAACTTTATGAGCCTGCCACTTCGCGTAACCTTCTACGCCAGAGTCAGTACGGATTTCAACGTACAGCTCAATTCGCTTGACAACCAGGTTAGTTACTACACTGACTTCATAAAAAACAATCCGAACTGGGAATATGTTGACGGCTATATCGACGAAGGCTTATCCGGAGTCACAACGGCAAAGCGTGAGCGCTTCAATGAAATGATTGAAGACGGCAAGGCGGGACTGTTCGATTTGATTATTACGAAGGAAGTTTCAAGATTTGCTCGTAACACTCTTGACAGTATCCGCTATACCCGTGAACTGCTTTCAAACGGTGTAGTTGTGTTCTTCCAGAATGACAACATCAACACGCTTGATGAAGACTCTGAACTGAGACTAACGATAATGTCGTCAATGGCACAGGACGAGTCAAGGAAAATATCTTCCCGTGTGCGCTTCGGTCATCAGCAGGCTATCAAAAGAGGTACAGTGCTCGGTACGGATAATATGTATGGATATATTAAAAAAGACGGCAAACTTACAATTGACGAAAGTGAAGCTGAATTCGTGCGTGAGCTGTTTGAGATGTATGCAACGGGTAAATTCAGTATGAAACAACTTGAGAAGCATTTCTATAATAAGGGAATACGCAACAGCAGGGGCAAAATGCTTTCTCATTCAACGATGGGTAATATCATCCGTAATCCGAAATATAAGGGCTACTACGTAGGTAATAAAGTTCGGATAACCGACCTTTTCACCAAGAAACAGAAGTTTCTCTCCGAAGATGAATGGGTTATGTATAAGGATGAAACCGGAGACATAGTACCCGCAATTGTAAGCGAAGAGTTGTGGAACAGAGCAAATGAAGTTCTGTATATGCGTAGCCAGGACGTCATACAAAGGCAGCACAAAACGGTGCATCAGAATCTGCTGACGGGTAAACTGATATGCGCTCATTGCAATAGACCGTATTACCGCAAGGACTCTGTTACCACGGGCGGCGCAAAAATGTCAAAGTGGATTTGCTCCGGCAAAATAAACAACGGCACAGCGTCGTGTCCCTCCCATGCGATATACGAAACGGATATCAAACCGATAATAGAAGATATCTTCAAGTCGGGACAGCAGAACATTGAAGAACTGTCTGCCTGCGTTCTGAAGCTCATCGGTGAACTGCTTGACTCAAATGACAACAAAGCGGAAATCTTCTCACTGACAAAAGAACTTGAAACGCAGCAAAAAATGAAAAAGAAACTGCTGAACTATAACGCCAAGGGACAGATGAGCGACGAAGAATTCGTAAGGATGACAGAAGACTGCGACAAAGACATTGCCGAACTGCAACGCAAAATCAAAACGCTGAGTCAGTCGTCAAAAACCGAAACTCAACTCAAACGGGAACTTGCCAACATCAAAGGAATTCTGAAAAGTGCAGAACAGCACATAGACGGAGAAGAGATTGACAAGGCGTTTATAGACCGGTATATAGACAAAATCATCGTTCACCCCGATGAAGACGTAACACGCTTTGAAATCCACTTGACAAGCGGTTTACAGGTAGAAAAACTGCTTAATACTATTACGAGCCGTGCAGGTCATAATAGTAAGAAAATGATTAAGGCTTACGAAGAATCAATGAGATAACAAAAATCGGCGGAGCAAATGCTCCGCCGATTTTTTCATTGTTTTTACATTAATTCGCAGATTGTATCGGAGAATAACGTCGGGTTGTCGATAGAAAGACCTGCGATTAGTCTCGCCTGATTATAGAGTATTTTCGTATACTTTTCAAGCTTTTCATCGTCTGCCGAAGCAAGCTTTTCGGCAATCGGGTGGGTACTGTTAATTTCAAGCACAAGCTGCGCCTTTACGTCGTTACCCGCGCCCGGCATCTGGGAAAGCACTTTAGCCATTTCAAGGCTTACATATCCTTCCGCGGCAAGGCTTACCGCGTGTGAGCCGAGCTTATTGGTAAACTTAACCGCCGTTACCTCGTCGCCGAGGAAGCCCTTCATTTTATCAAGAAGCTCCTTTGAATCCTCGTTCTTTTTCTTAGCCGCCTCTTTTTCGGCGTCGCTCGAAAGGTCAAAGTCGTCCTTCTGAATATTTACGAAATGCTTTCCGTCATACTCCATAAGCATCTGGATAGCGAACTCGTCGACGTCGTCGGTAAAGTAGAGCACCTCGAGTCCCTTTTCCTTAACCGCCTCGCACTGAGGAAGAAGCGCGAGCTTTTCCTCGCTCTCGCCACAGGCGTAGTAAATATCGTCCTGAGAGTCAGCCATTCTGTCTCTGTACTCTTTAAGCGTTACATAGCCGCCGTTTGAGGATTTGAAAAGAAGTAAATCCTTAAGTCCGTCCTTATTCATACCGTAATCGGAATATACGCCCCACTTAAGCTGAACTCCGAAGGTTTTAAAGAACTCCTCATACTTTTCGCGGTCCTTTTTAAGCATTTTAGCAAGCTCGCTCTTAAGTTTTTTGTCAATCGCCTTGGCGATAATTTTAAGCTGATGGTCGTGCTGCAGCACCTCACGCGAAATATTCAGAGTAAGGTCTGCGCTGTCAACAAGACCTCTTACGAAGCTGAAATAATCGGGAAGCAAATCGGGGCATTTATCCATAATAAGCACGCCGTTTGAATAGAGCTGGAGCCCCTTTTCATAGTCCTTTGAATAGAAATCCATAGGCGCGTTTTTCGGAAGGAACATAAGCGCGTCAAAGGTAGCCTGTCCCTCAGTTTTTGAATGAATTACAAGAGTCGGGTCGTTGTAGTCGAAGAATTTCTGCTTATAAAACTCGTTGTAATCCTCTTTTTTGATTTCATTTTTGTTCTTGCGCCAGAGCGGAACGCGCGAATTAAGCGTTTCGTCATTGATTTCAGTTATGTATTCGCCCTCTTTTTCGGGGTCGGGAACCTGAGAGGTCATCTCCATTACGATAGGATAGCGGATATAGTCGCTGTACTTCTTTACAAGCTCCTCGATTGTATACTGTTCGAGATACTTATCGTAGTCCTCGTTTTCGGTGTTTTCCTTGATATAAAGAGTAACTACGGTACCCCTTTCGTCCTTTTCACAGGGCTCAACAGTATATCCGTCAACACCCTCGCTTACCCACTTATAAGCGTTATCACTGCCGAGCGCTTTAGATACTACCTCTACCCTGTCGGCAACCATAAACGAGGAGTAAAAGCCTACGCCGAACTGGCCGATAACCTCAATGTTTTCAATATTTTCGTCGTTTTCATTTTCCTTTTTAAAGTTGAGAGAATCGGACTTGGCAATAGTTCCGAGATTAGTTTCAAGCTCCTTATCCGTCATACCGATACCCTTATCGGAAACGGTAAGAGTTCTCTTTTCCTTATCAATATCAAGTCTTATTGTAAGGCTGTCCGCAGACGCGTCAATGCTTGTGTCGGTAAGCGATTTGAAATACAGCTTATCGGTAGCGTCGCTCGCATTAGAGATAAGCTCACGAAGGAAGATTTCCTTATGAGTATAGATAGAATTAATCATCATATCAAGGAGCTTTTTAGACTCAGCCTTGAACTGTTTTTTTCTCATATTTATCACCTCAGTTTTATAATAATCGCAAAAATTAGCACTCTCAACATCTGAGTGCTAATTATATTATAATCCTTTATATTTATTTGTCAAGAGAAAAATTCGGCGGAGCGCCGCCCCGCCGAAATCCGCTATTCTTTTGCTTCTATAAGCTTACAGGAAACCTCAAAGGTTTTGATATTATTTCCGTCTATTCTCGCAATAGTAAGCTTAACCGTATCGCCCGGCTTGCTCTTGGCAAGAAGCGAGGTCAAAACGTCAACAGAGGTCATAGTTTCGCCGTTTACGGCAACTATCATATCATACTTTTCAACCTTGCCCTTAAGGTCGGAATCGTCGGAAACCTCGTTGATAATCATAGTTCCCTGAGCGTCCTTAAAGCCTTTGTTTTCAAGCGCTTCAAGAATCTGAGGTCCGCCGTTCTGAAGCATATTGAGGGTTGCATAGGTAATTCCGAGCTTAGCTCTTCCCTTTACGTAGCCGTTTTTAATGAGTGAATTCGCCGTGCTTACAGCCGTATTGCTCGGTACCGCAAAGCCCATTCCCTCATACTCGGTAGAGGCGATTTTTGAGGAGTTAATGCCTATTACCTGGCCCTGCATATTAAAGAGAGCGCCGCCCGAGTTACCCGGGTTAATCGCCGCGTCAACCTGGATACATTCGTTATTATAGCCGATTGTTGAAGCGATAGGAACGTCAAGCGCGGATACAATACCCTTAGTTACGCTGTTTTTAAAATCAAGTCCGCCGGGACAGCCGATTACTATACAGTCCTCGCCGATCGAAATATCCTTACTGTCGCCGAATTCAGCAATCTCAAGTCCCGTAGCCTCTATTGAAAGAACGCCGATGTCGGTCTGGGCGTCGCTTCCGACGAATTTTGCTTCGTATTCCTTGTCGTTATCAAGCGTTACCGTGAATTTTGTTCCGCCCTCGATTACGTGGGCGCAGGTCATAATATAGGTTTTTCCGCCCGATTCGCTCATAATTACGCCCGAGCCCTCGCCCGACTTGACCTCGCCGTCGGAGGACTGGTTATCCGAGCCGAAATTATAGAAATAGCTGAAATCGTCCTGCTTTGCATAAACGGTAATTCCCACGCAGGAATTCTTGGTTTTTTCAACAACTCCCGCTACGGTAAGCTCACCGTTCGATTTTTTCTTAGCCGCCTCGTCGCTGCTCTTAACTTCAGCCTCGGCGTCGCTCTTTTCCGAATCGTTTTCCTCTTCCTTGTTCTCGATATAATTCTCTATCGGATTTCCCGAGCTTTCGGACTTATGATTAACTGCATACGCAATACCCGAAAAAGCTATCGCAATAGCTACAATCGCCAATACGGCAATAACTATTCTTGCGGTTTTTCCGCTCTTTTTAGCGGGCGTATAAGGCGTCTGCGGAGAAATGGGTGGAGTATAGGGATTCTGAGGCTGAGAGGGCTGATTAAAGCCCTGAGGCGCGCCGTAGTTATTATTTATGGGAGGCTGATAAAACACCTGTCTGTCCGAAGCAGGAGCGTATCCGCCCATCGGCGCCTGATAAGGCTGTGAGGAGCCGTATCCGCTGTTTACGGGCTGCGCCGTAACGGGAGGCTTCGGCTCGGGGAGCGGTTCGGGAATCGGCTTTTCCTCAGGCTTTACCTCGGTCAGCGGCTCTGGCATAACATCATATGTCTCTTCTTTTATTACGGGAGCGTCGGTTCCTTCAAAAATCGGCTCCGCCGCTTCTTCGTTTTTCTTTTCGTCATTGCCGAAAATATCCTTGAATAAATCGTCCATATATATGACTTCCTTTCTGTATAAGGTCTGATACAGTTATATAATCCGAATATTAAATGAAAATTAAAAGCTAATCAGCCTTCGGAAGAGTGAATACAAACTCCGCCTCGTCGGGTTTTTCCGAATGGGCAAAAATTCTTCCGCCGTGCATTTCAACTATCATTTTAACTATATAAAGTCCGAGTCCCGTACCCTTTGCGTCAAGGCTTCTCGACTTGTCAACCTTATAAAATCTCTCAAAAATCCTCGATAATTCGTTTTTGTCGATACCCGTTCCGCTGTTTTTAATTGAAATTTCAAGCTTATCGCCTATATCTTTTATACCAATATTAATATATCCGTTTTCGTTAGTAAATTTAACAGCGTTATCAAAAAGATTATAAATTACCTGATACACCATATCGGTATCGGCGCGAACAAACATCGGTTCAATATTATCGAGCCCTCTGATTTCAATATTCTTCTTGTCAATTTTCTGTTCAAACGTAAGAAGAATATGTATAATCTGGTCGGTAATATTATAGTTTTTAGGTTTCATCTCAAAGTCGCCCGATTCCATCTTGCTCATATTGAGCATAGCGACAACGAGGCGCGAAAGACGTCTTACCTCGTCGGATACAATTTTAAGATAGTATTCGTGCTTTTCCTTCGGGATAGTACCGTCAAGTATTCCGTCGATAAAGCCTGCGATAGATGTCATCGGGGTTTTAAGCTCATGAGACACGTTCGCAACGAAGGAACGGCGCGAGCCCTCAAGCTTATCGAGCGCCTCAGCCATATCGTTAAACGCATATCCGAGGTCGGCGAGCTCGTCATTACTTTCAATCTTTACTCTGTATGAGAAATCGCCCACGGCAAAGCGTTTAGCGGCTGCGCTCATCTGCTGAAGCGGGGTAACCATACGCTTTGTGAGAAGCCATATTACAAAAGAGGCAAGACCGATTACAAGGACAAGAATAATTAAAAAGGTTCTTATAATTCTTAATACAAGCTCGGTTGTTCCCTCTTTAACGGTCGCAAAAACAAGACCGATAATACCCGAGGTATCGCTTTCTGAAACGACATAGTCGGGAGCGACTATCGCCGTACCCACGACGTAACAGCTTACGCCGTTTATATCGGTTCTTGTAACGGCGGTTGAGTTTTCAAACACATTTTGCATAAGAACATCGTCAACTCTGAAATCCTTATGCTCGTCGCAGACCATTGTATCCGAGTGGTACGAAGCCGTGCCGACCTGCTCCTTACAGAGAATAACATTTCCCTCAACGTCACACACGAACACGTCGCTGTCGATACAGTTTGAAATCGTCTCAAGCGATTCACAGATTATCTGCTTGTCCGAGGAATACGACGAATTCATATCGTTTACAATAAGCATCTGGGAGATGCTTTTCGCAACCGAAGCGGAATTTTCCTTTAAAAGCTCGGTTTTTTCGTCAATGGAATACGCGTTAACGAGAAGAATAAGAGTTGTTCCGAGCGCAAGAAAGCCCGCAAGAAATATAGATACAAACAGTAAAAAGTATTTCGCGAATATGTTTGAGCGTTTTCTCTTTTTTACTTTCTCATTTGCCATTCAGATCAGTCTTTCGTCTCAAATTTATAGCCTACGCCCCACACGGTTTTAAGAACCCATTTGTCCGAGACGCCCTCAAGCTTTTCGCGGAGTCTCTTAACGTGTACGTCAACCGTTCTTGAATCTCCGTAGTAATCAAAGCCCCACACCTCGTCAAGAAGCTGGTCTCTTGTATAAACCCTGTTCGGATTTGAAGCAAAATGATAGATAAGCTCAAGCTCTTTGGGAGGCGTATCAACGGGAACTCCCTTTACCTTCATTTCATAATTCGTAATATTGATTTCAAGATTATCGTAAACAACCGTCTTACTGTCGGTTTCGTTAGCCTCGGGCTCGCCCTTTGTGCGGCGGAGAACCGCTTTAACTCTCGCCATTACCTCCTTCGGGTCGAACGGCTTAACCACGTAGTCGTCGGCTCCGAGCTCAAGTCCGAGAACCTTATCGAAAGTCTCGCCCTTGGCGGTAAGCATAATAATAGGTACGAGAGAGGTTTTTCTTACCTCGCGGCAAACCTGCCAGCCGTCCATTCTCGGAAGCATAATGTCAAGAAGTATAAGGTCGGGAGTTTTGTTTTTAAACGTGTCAACCGCAGCCTGTCCGTCGTTAGCGGTATAGACCGTATATCCGTCCTTTTCGAGATAGAGCTTTAATAACTCACAGATGTTTAAATCATCGTCAACAACAAGTATCTTTGCCATAAATATATCTCCTTTACGATATTTTTTAACTTAGTAAAAATTACATATATAGTTATGCATTATTAATCTTATACCATTTTATAACAAAATACAATAGGTTTGTTCATAATTTTATTTTCCTTTTATAAAAACACGTTTTTGTCCTTTGTGAGTTTTTCATACGTTAACAAATTGTTACCATTTGTAATATTTTCTTGACAAATACAAGATATCGGTGTAATATAATTAGGAAAATCTATACATATTAATAATACTTTTAAGATTTTTATGCTTTTTATGCTTTATTACATAGATTTTTAACTGTACCTTTTCTGATGAAAAAACCTGAGGCGCCGTCAACGTCTCTTGATGAAAAAATTTAGACAGAAGGAGGTGCTATTGATTTGGAAATTACCTTTACACATGTTGTAATACTGTCCGTTATCCTGAGTCTTGTTTTCTTCGCGCTCGGCTATATGGTATGCCGAATCTGGAAGGAAAAGAAGGACAATAACGACCTTGAATCCGCAAGAAATCAGGCGAGAGACATTATTAACAACGCTTTATCGGAAGCAGAAGCTTCAAAAAAAGCTCAGATTATGGAGGCGAGAGACGAGGTTCACAAGCTACGTTCCGACGCCGACAAGGAAATTCGTGAAAGAAGAAACGAAGTTCAGAAACAGGAAAAGAGACTCAATCAGCGTGAGGAATATCTCGATAAAAGAGCTGACAGTCTTGAAAACAAGAGCGAAACTTTAAGTAAAAAAATTAAAGAAGCAGATGAAAAATTAGTCGAAATCGATGGCATCAAGAAAAGTCAGTTTGATATGCTTGAGAGAATCTCAGGGCTCTCTCAGGATGAAGCAAGAAAGCAGCTTTTACAGTCGCTTGAAAACGAATTAGACGTAGAAAAGAGTAAGAGAATTCTTGAATACGAACAGATGATTCGCGACCAGAGCGATATACTCGCAAGAGAGATTATCGCAACGGCGATTCAGCGCTGTGCGGCGGACCACACCGCGGAAACGACCGTATCGGTTGTTCCCCTTCCCACCGACGATATCAAAGGACGTATCATAGGACGTGAGGGAAGAAATATCAGGTCGATTGAACAGATTACGGGCGCAGAGCTTATTATCGACGACACGCCCGAGGCTATTACAGTCAGCTCATTTGACCCCGTAAGACGTGAAATTGCGCGCCTTACTCTTGAAAAGCTCATTCAGGACGGACGTATCCATCCGACAAGAATTGAGGAAATGTACGACAAGGCAAAGCGCGAGGTTGAACAGACTATACGCGCTGAGGGCGAAAAAGCAGTTGTTTCGGCAAACTGCGGTTCTATTCATCCCGAGCTTGTCAAGCTTTTAGGTAAGCTAAGATACCGTACCTCATACGGCCAGAGCGTATTAAAGCACTCCCTTGAGGTATCCTATATCGCAGGTCTTATGGCTGCCGAGCTCGGCGCTGACGAAAAGACTGCGAGACGCGCAGGTCTTCTCCACGATATAGGCAAGGCGCTCGACCACGAAATGGAGGGTAGCCACGTTGCTCTCGGCGTTGAATACGCTAAAAAGTACAAGGAAAACGAAGCTGTCGTTCATGCAATTCAGGCTCACCACGGCGATATTGAATGTAAGACGGTAGTTGCTGCGCTTGTTCAGGCGGCTGACGCTGTTTCGGCGGCAAGACCCGGAGCAAGACGCGAAAATATTGAAAACTATATCAAGAGACTTCAGCAGCTTGAAGAGATTTCAACAAGCTTTGACGGCGTAGATAAGGCGTACGCAATTCAGGCGGGCCGTGAAATAAGAGTAATGGTTAAGCCTGAGGTTATCGACGATAATACTATGCCGCTCGTAGCTCACGAAATTGTCAAAAAAATCGAGGAAGAGATGGAATATCCCGGTCAGATTAAGGTTAATATTATCCGTGAGTCGAGAGCCTTCGACGTAGCAAAATAATTATTTATGGGCGGCTGTGCCGTCCATATTTTATGAGGTAAAGATATGATTAAGCATATTGTATGTTTTAAGCTGAAAGACAACAGCAAAGAGGAATGTGAAAAAGCAAGAGATATTCTTCTTTCAATGGACAAAAACGTTCCCCTTTTAAGAGGGATTGAGGTAGGAGTCGATTTTCTTCACTCCGAGCGCTCATACGATATTATTCTTCAGGTTATTCTCGACGACGAAAAGGCGCTCGACGATTACCAGAATGACGAATATCACTGTTCAGTAGTGAAAAAGCATATGCACCGTGCAGCTGAAAGCTCGGTCGCTATCGATTATTACATTTAAAACGCTGTGTTAAAAAAGCATCCGGAGATTCTTTCCGGATGCTTTTTTATTAAAATAATTTTCCATAATTTTTAACATTTAATTTATTATTATTAAATTGACATTATAAACTTTTAATGCTACAATGTACAAGTATCTTTATATATAATTTATAGGGGGGATTCACTATGGAAGAAACCAGAGAAATAGACATAGACCTTAGGAAGATACTTTATATGATGAGAACGAAGATTATTTTCATCGCTATCATCACAGTAATTTTCGGTATTACCGCAGGGCTTTATACTCACTTTTTTATTGCTCCGACATATCAGACGAGCATCAGCCTTTGCGTATACAACAATCCCGACAGAGTTACTACTGACCAGACCATAACCCAGAGCGAAATCAGTGCCGCTCAGCAGCTTGTAGGAACATATATGTTCGCGCTCAAGAGCGACCTCGTTCTCGATAAGGTTGCGGAGGAGCTCAAGCTCGGCTCAGGCTCAAACATCCGCGGCTTTATTGAAACCTCGGCTGAGGCAGGTACCTTTGCGTTTACCGTTAAGGTTACGGGAAAGGACCCGACGATGTGCGCCAATATTGCAAACGCTATTGCAAAGGTCGCCCCTACGGAAACGACGAAGGTCGTTAAGTCGGGCGCGCTTTCGGTAATAGATACGGCTAAGGTTCCCGGCTCTCCGATTTCGCCGAACCTCAGGAAAAATATTCTCGTAGGTATCGCGGTAGGCTTTGCTCTTTCGTTCGCCGGCTTCTTTATCTACGAAATGTTTGACTCTACGATTACGAACGTCAAGGACCTTGCAAGAGACTTTGACCTTCCCGTACTCGGTACGGTTCCGATGCTCGAAAGCATTGAGCCATCGTCGGACAGCGACGAGGATACAAAGGACGGCGCGGACGCTCCGCTTGCCAAACCGAAGGAGCCCGTACCTAAACCAAGCAGCGCTTTGCTTGAAAATATACAGAATATGAAGGGAGATGCGAAGAATGACTAAACGTGAAAAAAGAAGACAGCTCGCGAGAAGCAACGGCTTCAGCCAGAACGACGCCAAGAAGATTCTCTGTCAGGATTCCTCATTTTCTGTAAAAGAGGCGTATAACGCGATAAGAACTAACCTTCTCTTCTTACAGCAGGGCGAAAAATGCCCCGTATTTGTAATTACAAGCCCGACCGCCAATAACGGTAAAACGATTAATTCGATTAACCTCGCGGTAAGCTTTGCTCAGATGGGAAAGAAAACTCTTCTTATCGACTCCGATATGAGAAACCCGACAATTCACAGAATGTTCTCTATCCCCGTAAAGAACGGTCTTTCGGAAATCCTTGCGGGACTTACGGATAACATTTCTGTATCAAAAACAGACATAGAAAATCTTTCGGTTCTCACCGCGGGTAAAATCCCTCCGAACCCGACAGAGCTTCTTTCCTCTCCGAGAATGAATAAGCTTCTCGATTTCGTAAGAGCTCATTACGACTGTGTATTTATTGATACCCCTCCCGTAAACGTTGTTACCGATTCAACCGTATTTGCGGATAAGACAACGGGATATATTCTCATTATAAAGACCGATACTACTAACACTCACGACGTTAAGACGACAATATCAAACCTTCAGCAGATTAACGGAAACATTCTCGGATTCGTTCTCAATGACGTTAACAGTGAGAAGAAAAAGTATTATTCTTACTACAAGAGATACAGTTATAACTATAACTACAACTATAACTATTACAACCAATACGACAGGTACGATACGTATTAATACCGTACCGATTAATTAAGGTGATTTAATGAACAGACGCAAAAGAGTACAGCTTTCGCTTGAATTTATAATTGACTTAATCTGTCTTATTCTCGCAAGCGCTGTTTCTATTGTTCTTTTCAGAAACGTAATAAACAAAATACCGAAGTTTCCGTACGAGGAATGGGCGAGATACTGGGGAACCCTTATTCTCGCCTACCTTGTAGTATTTTTCGGATACTATGTAAATATCGACGTACAAAAGAGAAGTAGAGGAAGAGAGTTTTATTCGGTTTTCCAGAACGCCGCACTTACCTTCGGCTTCTTCTCGGTATTAATCGTTCTTCTTAAAAATCCGATAGTTGAATCGAGATATATGCTTATCTCGAGCTTCCTCTTCTTCATCGCCTTTACGGCGGTTGCAAGATATTTTCTGAAGCGCTATCTCACGGGCTATTTCAAACACGGAAAAACCGCGTCGCTCGTCGGTATAATAACAACTACGGACAGAGCAGAGGAGTTTATCTCAAAAATTAAGCAGGACTGGACCGTTAACGTCAAGGGCGTTGTACTTCTTGACGACTTTTGTAAAAACGACATTTTCAGTTACAGAGGAAACGGCGGCAGCGTTCAGTATATGGGCGGAATTGCCGCTCCCGCTACAAAGGAGAAAACCTCTGTCTTTCCCGACAGCATTCTCGATATTCCCGTAATATCGACCGATGAAACCTTTATTGACTGGATGCTTGCGTCTCCGCTTGACGAGGTATTCGTTAACCTCCCCTACGGCGACGACTCCGAGCTTCAGATTCTTATTGAAGAGCTTGAGGATATGGGAATCACGGTTCATATTAACCTTCCCGCGCTCGACGATATACTCAGCGAAAGCAAATTCAACAACATTAACTGTAAAATGCAGTACGGCTATCCTATGGCGTCATTCTCGGCAAACGAAAAGGAAATAGGACCGCTTGCCATGAAAAGAGTTTTTGATATTGTTTTAGGGCTTATCGGATGTATAGTATCTCTTCCCGTTATTGCCGTTACCGCAATTCCGCTTCTTAAGGAATCGCCCGGTCCGCTTATCTTCAAACAGGCAAGAGTCGGAAAAAACGGAAGAATATTCAACATCTACAAGCTCCGCTCAATGTACGTTGACGCCGAGGAGAGAAAGAAAGAGCTCCTTGAACAGAATGAAATGGACGGTCTTATGTTCAAGATGGAGGACGACCCGAGAATTACCAGGGTCGGACGCTTTATAAGAAAGACAAGCATAGACGAGCTTCCTCAGTTTTTCAACGTTGTTAAGGGCGATATGAGTCTCGTCGGAACAAGACCCCCTACGGTTGACGAATTTGAACAGTATGAAAGCCGTCATAAGAGAAGGCTTTCAATGCGCCCCGGTATTACGGGTATGTGGCAGGTCAGCGGACGAAGCGAAATTACCGATTTCGAGGACGTAGTTGAGCTTGACTGTCAGTACATAGACGAATGGTCTCCCGCTCTTGACGCTAAAATTCTTTTCAAAACCGTTATCGTCGTTTTAACCCATAAAGGAGCTGAGTAGGCGCTTATGAAAATTGCGATGATTGGCCACAAGCGTATTCCCTCCCGCGAGGGCGGAATAGAAATCGTTGTGGGCGAGCTTTCAAAAAGAATGGCGGCGCTCGGCAACGACGTTACGGCATATAACAGAAAAAGCAGACATATCGCGGGCGACGGCTTTGAGACCGCCGAGGGGCTTAATAATTACGAGGGGGTAAGCCTTAAATGGATATATACTCCCGACTCCGCAAAGCTCAACGCGATTGTTTATAGCTTTTTATCAACGGCTCACGCCGTTTTTAAACCATACGATATTATACATTTTCACGCAGAGGGACCGTCAGCAATGGTTCCTCTTGCAAAGTTTTTCAGAAAAAGATGTATCGTTACCGTTCACGGTCTTGACTGGCAGCGCTCAAAATGGGGCGGCTTCGCGACAAGGTTTTTAAAGTACGGCGAAAAATGCGCCGCAAAATATGCGGACGAAATCATCGTGCTTTCAAAAAACGTTCAGGAATACTTTAAAAATACATATAACCGCGATACGGTTTTTATCCCTAACGGTATTGATAAGCCCGAGAGTGAAGAGGCAGATATAATTAAAGAGAAATACTCTCTTGCCAAAGACGGATATATCCTCTTCCTCGGAAGGCTTGTTCCCGAAAAGGGCGTTCATTTTCTTATTAACGCATATAAAAAAACTGACATCACCCTTCCTCTCGTTATAGCGGGCGGCGCAAGCCACACGGGCGAGTATGAAAAAGAGCTTCACGAGCTTGCGGGAAACGATAAAAGAATTATCTTTACGGGCTTTGTTGAGGGCAAAGAGCTCGGCGAGCTTTATTCAAACGCCCTGCTCTACGTTCTCCCGTGCGAGCTTGAGGGTATGCCGATAAGCCTGCTCGAGGCTATGAGCTACGGTAACGCCTGTCTTACCTCGGATATATCGGAATGTACCGAGGTATGCGAAAACAGGGCGGTCTACTTTAAATCGGGAGACGAAAACGACCTCAGAGAAAAGCTTGAGGAGCTGATTGACTCCCCCGAAAAAATCAAAGAGCTTAAAAGCGAAGCCGATGACTTTATACTCAGCAAGTACAACTGGGACGAGGTCTGCGGCAAAACGCTTGAGCTTTACGAAAAAAAATAAACGCGAGGTAAAAAAATGAAAATCCTTATGGTAAATAAGTTTCTCCACCCGAACGGCGGCTCGGAGACTTATATATTCAGACTCGGCGATTATTTAAAATCACAGGGTCACGAGGTTGAATACTTCGGTATGGAGCACGAGGGACGGATTGTATCAAATTCGCTCGGGCTTTATACGGGCGATATGGATTTTCACTCTTCGGGTAAGCTCACTCAGCTTACCTACTCGCTTAAAACTATCTACTCAGCTGAGGCGAAGAAGAAAATGTACGCCCTGCTTGAAAGTTTTAAGCCAGACGTTGTACATCTCAACAATTTCAATTATCAGCTCACTCCGAGCGTGATATACGCAGTTAAAAAATTTGAAAAAAAGCATTCAAAAAAGATAAAAATTCTTTATACTGCGCACGACTATCAGCTTATCTGCCCTAACCATATGCTCAGGGATATGAGCTCAAATATCTGTGAGGACTGTATCGGCGGGAGCTTTTTGCCCTGCGTGAAAAAATCGTGTATTCATTCCTCAAAGGCTAAAAGCGTTATAGGCTGCGCCGAAGCGACGCTTTATAAATCGCTTAAGGCATACAGATACATAGACTGCGTAATATGTCCGAGCGAGTTTATGAAAACGAAGCTCGACCTCAACCCCTGTCTCAGCGGAAAAACGGTTACGCTTCACAATTTCATTGAACACGTTGAAAAGAAAGAAACCGTAAAAAAGGACTACGTCCTCTATTTCGGACGATACTCCGAGGAAAAGGGAATCGACGCCCTTATGAACGTTAACGGCGTCAACCTCGTTTTCGCGGGTTCGGGCGATATGGAAGAAAAAATCAACGCTCAGCCGAACATTAAAAACGTCGGCTTTAAGACGGGATATGAGCTCGAGGAATTAATAAGAGGCGCCGTATGCTCCGTATATCCGAGCGTGTGGTATGAAAACTGTCCGTTTTCGGTAATGGAAAGCATAATGTACGGGACCCCCGTTGTCGGCGCAGACATCGGCGGAATACCCGAGCTTATTGACGACGGAAAAACGGGCTTCCTCTTTAAGGCGGGAGATTCGGCATCGCTTGAAAAAGCAATTAAGTCAATTACGGAAAACCCCGCTCTTGCTGAAGAAATGCAGAAAAACTGTCTTGAAAAGAAATTCGACACGGTTGAGGAATACGCAGAAAAATATCTTGATATTATTGAGGCGCTGTGATGGCTGAAACTAAAAAGAAGTATTACGACGAACTGAATATTTTCCGCGCTCTCATAATCATATGGGTTGTTATAGGCCATTCCTTCGACGCGGGGAACGATTTTCTCGGGCTTCTTCACGCCTACGCATACACCTTCCATATGAAGGCATTTATTCTCCTCAGCGGTCTTCTTTTCGCAAAAAAAATAAAGGCGCTGACCTCCTTCAGGGAAGGAGCAAGGCTTATCGGCGACAGATTTTTAAGGCTTATGGTCCCCTATTTTTTCTATACGGGGGTATCAATAGTTTTAAAGCTCTTTCTTGACGATTACGCAAATAATAAGTTATCTCTCGGCGTTGTAATAAACTCGCTTGTCGGCGTTTCAAACCCGAACGGCGGACTCTGGTTTTTATACGCGCTGTTCGTTTTGAACATATTCGCGGTCCTGCTGTTTAAGCTCCCCGCCCTCGCAGGCTTTATATTAACGCTTGCGCTTCACATCGTCCATATTAAAACTGGCGTATTTTCCTCAATTCCGCTTCTTACTTACATTACATACTACGGCGTGTTCTTCTACGGCGGAATGGTATTATCGGATTACTACGGCGCTGTATCCGTTTCAATGAACGAGTTTTTCAGAAGAAGTCCCGTCATATCGGGCGCCGCTTCGGTTATTTATCTTCCCGTTGCGTTTTTCGTATCGGTTGTCGCGGTAAAGGTAATAAAAGGCAACAGCCTTCTTACGCTTCTCATCCCCGTTCTGAACATAACCGTTTACTACTGTCTTTCGGTGTTTATTAACTCGCTCGTTAAAGCGAAAAAGCCGTTTATGACAATAGGTAATTACGGTATGGATATATACCTTATCGGCTATTACGTTCAGATTACGCTGAGGGTGCTTTTAAAATCAATGCTCGGACTCCCATACCTCGTTTATTCGCTTTCAATGTGCATATTCGGGCTGCTTTTACCGATACCGATTTCAAAATACATTGTGAGAAAATTCAGAATAACGAGAGCGCTTATGCTCGGCGACTATAAAAAACACGAAAATAAGGAAGTAAAACAAGATGTCAAAGAAGCTTAACGGAACCGTAATTGTAACATACCGCTGTAACGCGCGCTGCAATATGTGCAACCGCTATAAAGCCCCCTCAAAGCCCGAGGAGGAAATCAGCCTTGATACAATCAAAAAGCTCCCCGAGATGTATTTTACCAACATCACGGGCGGCGAGCCCTTTATAAGAACGGATTTAAAGGATATAGTCCGCGAGCTTGATAAAAAGAGCGACAGAATAGTTATTTCAACCAACGGCTTTTTTACGGACAGAATTATTGAGCTTTGTAAGGAATTTCCGAATGTCGGAATAAGAATCTCAATAGAGGGGCTTGAGGATACAAACAATAAAATCAGAGGGCTTGAGGACGGCTATAACAAGGGCTATACAACGCTTAAAAAGCTCGTTGAAATGGGCCACGGCGACGTCGGCTTCGGTATGACCGTTCAGGACGCGAACGCCGATGATTTAGTTCCCCTTTATAAAATAAGCGACGAAATGAATATGGAATTTGCAACTGCGTCGCTTCATAACTCCTTCTATTTCGTTGAAGCGAAAAATATTATTCACGACCGTGAAGCGGTCGCGAAGAATTTTGAAAAGCTCATAAACGAGCTGTTAAAATCGAATTCTCCGAAGAAGTGGTTTCGGGCATATTTTAACCACGGACTCATTAACTATATTTACGGCCAGAAAAGACTTCTCCCCTGCGATATGGCTTTCGATACCTTCTTTATCGACCCGTACGGCGACGTAATGCCCTGTAACGGCACTAAGGAAAAAGAGGTAATGGGAAATCTCAACGAGCAAAGCTGGGACGAACTGTGGAACAGCGAGCAGGCTGAGAAGGTAAGAGAAAAGGTACGTCACTGCGACAGACAGTGCTGGATGATAGGCTCGGTCTCCCCCGCTATGCACAAGTACATAAAGGTTCCCGCCGCCTGGGTTATCAGGCATAAATTCCTTCGCTATTTCAAGGATGAGAAATACTCGATGTACGAAAACAAAATCTGCCGCGATTTAAGGGACGGCAAGGTTACAAAAGAGGAGCTCGACGCTCTTTCGACCTGCGATATGAGCGCCTCGGTAAACGACGGGCTAAGCGAAGAATCAAAGGCGGCGCTCGAGGGAACTACGGGCGAGGCGATAGTTGACGCGGATATTAAAGCGCAGTTGAGGGATTAAATGAAAGTTTTATTTGTAAACCCCATAATTTATACATCTGAAACAGCGGATATTAAACGGGCTTTGTCAATTAAGGACACTATGAGCTACGATTTGTGCCTCGCGTTTAAAAATGAGGGACACGACGTTACTCTCGTTGCGGGCGAGCCGTTCAGGCCCGAAAACGACGGGGAATATCCGTTTAATATCGTATGGGCAAAATGCGCTTTGCCTAAGATTTGCAAGCCCAACGCGCTCCCCTTCTGTCCCGAGATTATTAAACTCGTTAAAGACGAGAGCTTCGACCTCGTTATTTCAAGCGAAATTTTTTCGCTCAACTCTCTTATGCTTGCGCTAAAAGCGAGAGATAATCTTCTTATCTGGCACGAGCTTGCCAAGCACAACAATATTTTTCACACCGTACCGTCAAAGGTATGGTATAACCTCGTTGCGAAAACCGCTTTCAAAGGCGTTCCCGTAATTGCAAGAAGCGAAGAGGCGAAGCGCTTTATCTCGCAGTTTTGCAACAATGTTTCAAACCGTATTGTCGACCACGGCGTAAACCTTGAAAAATTCACGCCCTGCGTGGAAAAGGAGGATTATTTCATAGTTTCCTCTCAGCTTATCGAAAGGAAGCGGATTGACAGGATTATTGATAAATTCTCCGTTTTTTCAAAATCGCACCCGAATTATAAGCTGTATATCTTCGGCGAGGGAGAATGCGAAGGCGCCCTTAAAAAGCAGAGCGAAGGATTGAAGCTCGGCGATAAGGTGCGCTTTTTCGGAAAGGTATCCCACGAAGAGCTTAAGGACTATCTTTCAAAGGCAAGAGCGCTTCTTGTTTATACGAGAAAAGATAATAATATGATTTCCGTCGTAGAGTCTGTTGCGTGCGCTACGCCGATTGTTACGACAAGCGTACCGTATAACGCGTCCTACATAAAGGCGTACTCCCTCGGAATCGTAAACGACGAATGGAACGAAAACGACCTTGAAGAAATCATTTCAAACGGCGAATATATAAATAACTGCCTTTCCTACCGAAACGGCATTTCCGCCGAAAGCAAGGTTCGCGACTTTATTTCGGAAAAAAACAGGAAGAATATTCTTCTTTCCTCATACAGCGTTAATCCCTATCACGGAAGCGAGGACGGCATAGGCTGGAACTGGACGCTTCAGGCGTCTGAGCATTTTGGCGAAAACGACAGGATATACCTCGTTACAAAAAAGGTTAACGAAGCCGATACAAAAAAAGGTATTGACGAAGCGGGGCTTAAAAACGTTGAGCTTAAAATCGTTGATACCCCCTACTGGCTTAACTGGTACAGAGAGCATAACTCTATGTTCCACCACCTCTACTATATTATGTGGCAGGCGGTAGCGTACGGCTGGGCGAAGAGAAGCAAAATCAGCTTTGATATAATCCACCACGTTACTATGGTCGATTTCAGAATTCCCGGCTTTATGTGGAAATTTAAAAAGCCGTTTACAATTTTCGGTCCCGTCGGCGGAGGTCAGTCAACCCCCGAGGCGCTCAAGGACTACGAAAAATCAAAGGCAGTTGAAAAGTTCCGCGAGGTTATAAACAAGGCGTGCGCGGTAATACCGTACTATAAAAAGGCGGTAAAGCGTTTTGACCGCGTTTTCGCTATTAACAAGGAAACCGAGAGCTATATCTCGAAAGCGCTCGGGCGCGGCTGTGAACGTCTTTGCGAGCTTGCTCTCGCCAAGGAGTTCAGGGCTCTTGACATACCGAAGAAAACGGATAACAAGCCCGTAAAAATACTCTACCTCGGAAGACTTATTGAAAAGAAGGGGCT
>CAMVRG010000011.1 GCA_947169815.1 uncultured Clostridia bacterium
ATTCTTTGTTTTTATCAAGAGGAAGATAATTGTTTTTATTTTCAAGAAGCACGAGCGTTTCCTCGGCCGCTTTAAGATTCAATTCCTTATGCTTTTTACAGGAAACTACGGAATAGGGTATATCGGAATAAGGCTTATCCTCCTCAAATTCACCGAGCATAACGCGTATTGAAAAGAGGCGTTCAGCCGCCGCGGTAAGCGTATCGTCGGTTATAAGCCCGTCCTTATATGCTTCCCTCAGGGCGAGAAACGCGTCGCCGCAGTTCAGCTCGCAGCCCGAATTAAGCGCAAGCGCCGCCGCCTCCTTAATAGAGGCGGTACATTTATGCCCCTCGTAAATATCGGTAATCGCCCAGCAGTCGGAAACGAAATACCCCTCAAAGCCCCATTGGTTTCTCAGAATATCCATAAGCGCGGGGCTTGCGCAGCAGGGCTCGGAGTTAGTTCGGTTATATGCGCCCATAACGCCCGCAACTCCCGCCTCAACGGATTTTTCAAAGGCGGGGAGATAGGTTTCGGCTAAATCCTTTTTACTTACCTTTGCATCAAAGCTGTGGCGCTTTCCCTCGGGACCCGAATGAGCGGCGAAATGCTTTGCGCAGGCTGCCGCCTTTAAGAATTCGCCGTCGCCCTGAAGCCCCCTGATATAAGCCGTACCTATCTTAGAGGTTAAAAACGGGTCTTCGCCGCAGGTTTCCTGACCGCGTCCCCAGCGAGGGTCGCGGAAGATATTTATATTCGGCGCCCAGAAGGTCAGCCCCTTGTAAATGTCTCTGTCGCCGTGAAGAGAGCTTTTATTATATTTCGCTCTGCCCTCCTCGCTAACCGCCTCGCCGACCTCTTTGACGAGCGCGGGATTAAAGCTCGCCGCCATACCGATTGACTGAGGGAATACGGTAGCAACTCCCGCTCTCGCAACGCCGTGGCACGCCTCGTTCCACCAGTTATATGAGCTGATTCCGAGGCGCTCTATTGCGGGCGCGTTGTAAAGGAGCTGAGACATTTTTTCCTCAGCGGTCATCTGAGCAACAATTTCTTTTGCTTTTATTCTCGCCTCTTTAAAATCCATAGCTGTCACCAAATCATTTCTGTTTCAATTTCGTTTGTCATATATGTAAAGGTGATTTTAACTACCGTGTTATCCTTCGGGATAACGAGCTTTCCCTTATTGCCCGTTCCGCAAAACGGGAAGGGATGAGCCGTTGAAACGCAAGCCGAGAGCGTACCCCAGACTGAAACGGCAAAATCGTATTCGCCCTCGTACGGCATAACGAAGCTCAATGAGTATTTACCGTTTCCGATATAATACATTCTCGTAATCTCACTGTTTGAGTCGTCTTTTACCGCGCCGACATAGGGCTGAAAGCTGCCGTAAAGAACGACCTTTTCGGGATAACGCACGCCCGTTTCGGGGTCGTCGGTATCTTTACATCCGAAATCGAGGATGTCCCTCGGATTTGCGTATTTTCTGTATTTTTCGTATCCCGTATCGAGAAGCTCTTTCAGCTTGTTTTCCTGAGAATATCCGTTTTCGCAGGCAGCTGAGCGGTTATTGAACTGATAATACGGATATTTACCGACTACCTCTCCGCTTCCGAGAGGGCGCCTTACGGGAAACGCGAAAAACGCGTCGGGGTTGTTAATAGCCGTCCATTTCATTGTGTATTCAAGGAAGCTGTTTCTCTCCTCCTCGTTTTGATGGGCGAACCACGAAATCTGGTCTCCTCCCCACCACTGCGACCACGCGCGCTCCTCGTAGGTGAGGTTTTCCTGAGCCCATAAATCTCTTCCGCCCCAGTTGTCGTATTCATATAAAAACGGGAGCGCCTTTTCATATACGCCCTCGGGCGATATTCCGCCGCCCGACTTTCCCTCGCGAACAAGCACGAGCTTTTCGCCCTCTCTGTCGAGAAGGGGGAAGCGGGTAAGAGGCATAGCGTTATAGTCGAGCAGGCTTTTTCCGTTTACGACAAGGGAATGTGAATGCGCGTCGAAAAGAACCTTGTGACGTCTTGCGTGTTTTTTTCCGTATTCGCGCAGCATTTCTATGACTTTTCCGATAGCCTTATAGTCTCTGTCGTGGCCCGTGTAAAGATGAATCTGGCCCATATGAAACGCTTCGTAGCCGCAGTCTATATATCTTACGCCGCGGTAGTAAAACCACATCTGCGCCTCAGGCTGTGAAATATCGGGCATAACGTCCCAGGTTCCCGCCGACTTATCGAAAAGGCAGGCGTCGTAGTTAAAATATCTGTCCTCATACGGAAGACCGAAGGCGTCAAAAACGAAGCGGGGTATTTTTACGGGTTCAACGTCCTCGCGGTATATCGCCTCAAAGATGCAAGCCTGCAAAATAATTTCGGGGTCAGCCGCGTGAATTTTATCCGCCGCCTCTTTTGCTTTTTCAAAATGCTCTTCCTCGGGCATTTCGCCCTTCCATATTCCCGAAGCTCTTCCGAGAAATTTAACGCCCGCGTTTACTATTGCGCGGATGTCGTCGTCGAGCGTGTTGCTTAAATATATCCACTGCGCCGACGAAGCGCGGGAAAGATAGTATTCAAGAACCTCTCTCGGCATACTGCCGTCAAAACTGCCTTTGCTCATCTTTTCACCTCAGGTTGATTTTTGTCATTATGGGATAGTGGTCGCTCGGATATATTCCGTCATAGGTAGCTCTGATGACCTTATACTGAAGAACCTCTATCCCTTCTTTTGAAATAAGAAAATAGTCTATGTTTTCGTAGTCGGGCAGTTCTCCCCATTCATGATAGGTAGCTCCCGAATCCGTATCGTCGGTTCTGTATTTTACGTCGTCAAAAAGCTCGGTTGCCGATTTATAGGTAACGCTGCTTTCATAGTCGTTAAAGTCGCCCATAATTATACATGGCATACCGCCGAATTGATTGAGCTTTTCGAGAATCAGGCGTATACCCTTTACTCTTGCCTCTTCGCTTACGTGGTCGAGGTGGGTATTGAAAACCGCAAGCTCCTTTCCGTCGCTTTTTTGTTTTAATATCGCAAATGAGCAAATACGGTAACACGCTGCGCCCCAGCCCTTTGAAACCACGTCGGGCGTTTCGCTGAGCCAGAAGGAACCCTTCTTTAAGAGCTCGAATTTTGAAACGTTATAGAAAATCGGACAGCCCTCGGGGTCTTCGCACTCTTCGCGGTAATCAATAAAACTTTCGTATCCCTTAAGCGCGCCCGTAACACACTTATAGTGAACCGGCATACATTCCTGAAGCCCTATAATATCGGCGGCTGTATCTATCAGCGTCTGTACCATATAGGGCGCGCGGCAGTACCAGTTTCGCTTACCCTTGTCCCCGTCGGTGTAGCAGCGCACGTTAGCGCTTACGACGGTAATACACGAGGAATCGCAGCTTTTTGAAATATCGCCTTGCGGAATAGGAGAGAGGTATTTTAATTTCATAATTTAAACTCCTGATATATTTTGACAAAATAAACCTGGTATGATATATTGGTTTTAGCGGTATCGCTAAAATAGTTTTTAAAAGGGTGTTAGTATGAAAAAATCAGCAAAGGCGCTCCTTGCCTTTATATGTTGCTTAGCATTTATTGCCTGCGGTGTTTTATATGCATTTTTCGGCTTTATACCGTCAAGATACTTTACCGAAAGCGATAAAAATATAAGCGTAATGGCGTTTGATAAAGAGGTTGAAAGCCTTGACGTTATGGAGAACAAATGGGAGGACGCCGTTCCTCAGTCCGAAATCCATAAGCTTATAAGCGACCATTTCGCTTCTCCGCTTCCCGAGGGAAAAACAAAGAAGAAGGCGATAGTTATAGGCTACGACGGTTGCAGGGTGGATACCTTCCGTGTTCTCGACCCCCAGAAGAAAAGCGCTATCTGTACTCTTCTCGCCGAAGGCGGTCACGCGATATTCTCTTACAGCGGAGGCGTAAACTATCCCGCTCCCAACACACAGGCAACCTCAACCGCTCCGAGCTGGTGCTCAATGCTTACCGGAGTACTTGCGGATAAGCACGGCATTACCGATAACGGTCAGCCTAAAGAGGTTGAACCCAAGACGCTCCTTCTCTCTCTTGTTGAGGAGGGTAAAGCGGAGTCAAGCGCGTTCTACGTATCGTGGGACGGACATTTTTCAAAGAAGAATTCAACCTATATCAACGAGAAAAAGTATATTGCTGAAAAGGGCCTTCCCGTTAACTTTAAACGAGCTCTCGTCGATACGGGAACGAAAAAGAATGTTCTTGATGATATTAACAGCGGAGACAAATGCTCCGATTTCATTTTCCTTACCCTTGAATATACCGACCATAACGGTCATAATACAGGCTTTTCACTTCAGAATAAGAATTACGTCAACGGCTTCCGCAAGGCTGACGCCGCGGGCGCTGAGTTTATCGAAGCGATAAAAGCAAGGGAAACCTACGATAAAGAGGACTGGCTTATCCTCATTACAACCGACCACGGCGGAATCGGAGGAAGCCACGGCGGTCCCTCAATGGAAGAGCGCATAACCTTTATCGTGTCGAATAAAGATTTAAAATAAACACTTCCCCGCCCGTTTTTACGGGCGGTTTTTTATATTGTATTTTCGGATTTATCCTTTTGGCTGATAAGTGCGGATACTACGCAAACCATAAATGCAGCCGAGCCGAAAATAAACAGACAGAGAAATACTCCGTTCCACGAGCTTTTATCGGAAATAAAGCCGAGAAGCCCCGTACTGAGCGTACTGCCTACATAACAGAAGGTATCGAGAACTCCCGCGAGAAGACCCGATTCCATTTTATCGCGCATATAAAGCGGTATAATACTTGTTATTACATTGTTTACGGCGCTCATAAGCATAGCCGATATACTGAAAAGCGCGATAAGTAAAACGGGGCTTTTAAGGGAGTCTGCCTTTGCGGTAAGCATAACCGAAAAAAGAACAACCGCCTCGGCGAAATACAGCCCTCCGTTTAAAACGGAGGTGTTTTTCTGAAGCTTGTGAAGATAGGTTGAAAACCACGAGCCCGCAACCGCGATAAGCGGAAGAACAACGGTAATAAGAATTGAAAGCGATTCCTTCATACCGTAGTTCTCTCTCAGAATTGACGGCGTCCAGGTTGTAATGCCGTCCTTGATAAAGCCGTTTGAAATTGCGGCAAAAGCGAGAAGCACGGCTGTAAGGATAAATGCGGGAGTAAGCTTAAATATCTCTCTTTCTGGCGGCATGACCGCCGGATTTTCTTCTTCCGCCTTCTGAGCGCTTCCCGAAAGAATGAACCAGGCGATACCCGAAAGTGCAAGAATAGCCGCAGGTACGATAAACGCCGTTTTATAGCTTACGCCTACGGAGGAAAGCAGCGCGGATATTCCGTAAGCGAGGAAGGTTCCTATCGCGGGTGGAGTACCCATTACTACTATCGCTTTAGGAAGCATATCGTCGTCAAGGCGCTGAGAGAGAGTCTTTACAACCGAGCTCCAGAGTATAGACTGAAAAAAGCCGTTAAAAAGCCAGACGTATTTCATCGACGCAGGCGAAGCGCAAAGCGTCATGGCGATATTTGCTCCCGCCGAGCCGATAAGCGCCGCAGCTACCGAATAGCGGGTATTGTACTTTTTTGAAAGGATACCGTGAATAAACTGTCCCGCGCCGTAGGAAAAAAAGAAAAAAGAGCTCACAAGGCCAAGCTCGGTCTTAGTAGCACCGAGCTGGTCACGTATAGGCTCAATATATGCGTTAAAATTAAGTCTGCCCGTATAGGCTACCGTATAGGCAAGCCAAGACAGGGCTATAATCAGCACGGAGGATTGTTTTGCGCGGTTTATCATATCTTAAGTGCCTCTTTTAAAAATCATAAATAAATTATACAATAATCATTAAAATAAATCAATATTTTTAGTAAAAATGCCCGATGCCGGTTTTACGGCATCGGGCGTAGTTTTTTTATTTTATTCAGCTGTGAAGCTGAGCTCAATCGGGTCGGAGTAGAAGTGATATGCGCTTTCGGCGCGTACCGTTACCGTATACTTTTTACCCGATTCAAGCGTGTCGTTTCCTATTCTGAAATCGGCGGTATCGTCGTCGTCAATTACGTAGTAATCGTCGATAAAGTTCTTTGAGAAAATCTTCTTTCCGTTTTCGTCCTTTATAACAACCTTATAATCGTGGACGATATATCCCTTTTCCGCCTGCGCCTCGTCAAAGGAAATAACCCATTCGCCCTCTTCGTTTTTGTGAGCGCTTGCTTTGGTTCTCTCTTTGAAAACGGGAGCCTTATCGTGAGCCTTCATATTCTTGAAGGTATAGGGATAGGCTTTTTTATCGTTAACGTTATCGATATAGTAGTCGCAGAAATATGTATCCGAAAGAAGGTCGTAGCCGCGAAGACGGACGCTTCCGTCGTTATCCGCTTCAACTATGCACATCTGAGCCGCGTCCTCATATCCGTCGGGGTGCTGACCTACGATATAATTATTATCAAGCTCAAATCTTGCCATAGCGCCGCAGCCTACCGAGGTATACGAAGCCTGGTTAATGCTTCTCGGGTCGTTGAGCGGGAAGTGGGAATGTCCCGAAAAGTCAACGATATTTGTATGACCGTTAAGTACAACGTTAATCTGAGGGTCGCCCCATACCGAGCTTCCGTAAACCGTTCCGAAGGGGTGCGGGTGCTGGAATACGAATACGGGCTTACCGTCGGCCTTTGCTTCCGCCTTGTCTATCTCGTCAGAGAGCCACTTAAGGCTTTTCGGAGTAAAGGTCCACTCGGTAAGCGAACGCTCGCCCGAAAATGCTATGCACGAAAAACCGTTGATTTCATTTACTGTATCGGGGTCATATCCGAAGGTATCAACGAATAACTTTTTGTATTCAGCCTTGTTTTTAAGCTCGTGATTTCCATGGATTGTAATAAACGGAGTTTCTTTTCTTACGTGCTCCTTAACGGCATTATTGTAATTCGAGTAATCGGGTTCGGTTCCGATACTGGAAAAATCTCCGAGACAGAAAAAGCCGTCTACGCCCTTATATGTTTCGTCGTTATCGAAAAACTTATAAGCCGTGTCTATTGCGTCGGCTACGTTTTCGTTTTCGTTGTGAGTATCGGTAAATACAATTAAACGAACGGCGGGCTTAAAGTCCTCGGCAACAACAGGAAGCTCTTTTGTTTCAATTCCCGCCGAGCGCTGAACGGCGCCCCAGATAAGCGTAATAATACATAAAACAGCAAGAAATCCGATAATACATCCGAGTATTATTCCTATTGTTTTGCCTATTGTTTTTAATACCTTTTTCATATTCCCTCCAAAAATGCTTTTTCTATATTATACCACTCTGAGAATAATGAAATCAACATTTTTTACCCGTCAGAAGCAGTTTATAACCTCTGCGCCCTCCTTTACGAAGGCGACGAAATCTCCGATTTCGGCATGGACGGTGTGCATACCCTTCGTATATACCTCTTTGTTTTTGGTAAGCACCCAGCGCCCCTCGGGAAGGTAAACAGTCTTTTCCGTTTCGCCCTTGCGAACTATCGGGGCGAAGAGGATATCGCTTCCGAACATATACTGCTCGCCGAGTGTGTAGCATATCTCGTCCTCGGGGTATTCAAAATACATCGGGCGCATAATCGGGTAGCCCTTTTCCGCCGCCGTTTTCATATTTTTTTCAATATACGGTCTGAGGCGTTCGCGAAGAAGAACAAGCTCTTTAAGAATTTTATGATTCCTTTCGCCAAAGCTCCAGATTTCGTTCGGGTCGCCCGTGGGCTCTTTAACGTCTCTTTTCTTTTCGCCGTGGCGGTTACGGTTTCCGTGAACGCGCATAACGGGGGAGAAAACTCCGAACTGGAACCAGCGGACGATAAGCTCTCTGTATTCCTCGCTCTGAGTATCCGCGCCCCAGAAGCCGCCGATATCCGTATTCCACCACGGAATGCCGCATATTGAAATATTGAGCCCCGCCTTAACCTGCTCGGAAAGACTCTCGAAGGTAGATGGAATATCTCCGCTCCACACGAGAGCGCCGTATTTCTGTGAGCCGAGGTAGGCGGCGCGGATAAGCGTTACGGGGATTTCGCCCAACGCCTTAAAGCCGTCAAACGCCATTTTTGCGTAGTAATAGGGATAGACGAGTCCGACCTCGTCGCCCTTTCCCGCGTTTAAGAGAAGATTTCCGAAATGCTCGGGGTGGATTTCGGGCTCAGCCTCGTCGAACCACAGCCCGTCAACGCCGTTATCGAGATAGTTTTCCTTAAGCTTTGAGAAAACGAATTCTCTCGTTTCGGGATTTGTTACGTCGATTTCCGCCTGCGGACCGTAAAAATTGAATACCCTGTCCGAGCCGTTTGTTGTACGGATAAGAAGGTTTCTGTCCTTCATATACCAGTAGTTTTCGGAATTTTCGTTTATCGTAGGCCATACCGATACAACGAGCCTCGTTCCCATTGAATGAAGCTCGTCGGTCATAGCCTTTACGTCGTGCCAGTATTTCGGGTCGAATTTATAATCTCCCTGCTCGGTCCAGTGAAAATAGTCGCAGATAATTACGGAAAGGGGTACGTTTTCCTCTTTGTATCTTCTTGCAACCTCGAGTAAATCCTCCTGCGTTTCATAGCGGAGTCTGCTCTGCCAGAAGCCCGTAGCCCAGTGTGGCATAACGGGGGCGTGGCCCGTTAAATCCGCGAGCTCCTCGCAGGTTTCTTTCGGATTGCCCGCGATAACAACGTAGTCGATTTTTCTTGTTGCGCCTACGCTCCAGCGCGTTCTGTTTTCCGAAAGCTCGGCGTTGCCTATTGCGGGATTATTCCATATAAAGCCGTAGCCGAGAGAGGAATAAACGTAGGGGATAGTAGTTTTTGCGTTAACGTGGCGCAAGTCGAAGGAGCAGCCCTTTATATCGAACTTATCGCTTGCCTCCTGACCGAGGCCGTAAAAATGCTCGTCGTCACGGCTTTTAAAGGTAAGCCTTGCCGACCATACGGCGCCGTTTTTTTCGTAGTGGCGAAAGCCGTCGTTGAACGCGAGCTCGGGCTTTTCCTCAATGATTACGTTTCCATCCCTGTAAAAGGTTACCTTTCCGTTTCTCTCAAGCTGGATTTTAAGCCGTCCGACGCACATAAAAACGCAGTAATCCTTATCCTCAAAGGTGCATTCAGCCTCCTGAGGCATTAAGGTAAAATCCTCGTCAAACGCCTTGCAGTCGGGAAACGCCTCAAAGCGGATTGCATTTTTGTGTACGGGGGTTATTCTGACGAGCTCCCCGTTTCTTGTAAATAAAAGCTGATTATCGGAAATAACGGTATTATTCATTTTATTCTCCCAAATACGTATTATTCAAACGGATTTTCGTTCGGATAGGGAAGCGCTTTCGGCTGATTGTAGGATATATCGCCTATTGAGAGGAAGCGGAATACCTCATAGAGCGCCTTTCCGTAGTGGCCGAAGGCTACCGCGCCGTGGTGGGGATAGTGCTTTTCAATAAGCACGTGGCGGTAAAAGCGTCCCATTTCGGGGATAGCGAAAACGCCGATTCCGCCGAAAGAGCCCGTAGGTACGTCGAGGATTTCGCCCTCGGCGATATATGAGCGGAGTCTGCCCTCGCTGTCGCACTGAAGGCGGTAGAAGGTAATGTCGCCCGCGGCGATATCGCCCTCAAGCGTTCCTCTTGTAAAATCGGGTTCGCTTCCCTCGGGCTCGAGGAGTCTGTGCTGAATAAGCTGATACTTAACCGCTCTGTCGGCGCACATTTTACACGACGGGGTGTTTCCGCAGTGGAACGCCATAAAGGTATCGGTTAAGTCATAATCCGTTTTGCCCTTTATTTCCTTTTCGTAAAGCGAGACGGGAACGGAGTTGTTAATATCGAGAAGCGTTACCGCGTCGGCTGAAACGCAGGCGCCTATATATTCCGAAAGAGCGCCGTAAATATCAACCTCGCACGCAACGGGAATACCGCGTGAGGCAAGTCTTGAGTTTACGTAGCAGGGCTCGAAGCCGAACTGCTCAGGGAACGCGGGCCAGCATTTATCGGCGAATACAACGTATTCTCTTGCGCCCCTGTGCGCTTCAGCCCAGTCGAGCAGAGTCAGCTCAAACTGCGCCATTCTCGGAAGCATTTCGGGATAGTTATTGCCCGAAACGCCGAGCTCGTTTGCCATATCCTCGCATACAGAGGGGATACGCTTATCGTTTTCGTGCGCTTTATAAGAAACAAGAAGGTCGAGCTCGCTGTTTTCCTCAATCTCAATTCCGAGCTCATATAAACCCTTAATCGGCGCGTTGCACGCGAAGAAATCCTGCGGACGCGGACCGAAGGTAATAACCTTTAAATTCTTAACGCCGATTACCGCTCTTGCGACGGGGATAAAGTCCTTAATCATTTTTGCAATATCGTCGGCAGTTCCTACGGGGTATGAGGGTATGTACGCCTGAAGATGTCTCATAGCGAGATTGTATGAGCAATTCAGCATACCGCAAAAGGCGTCGCCTCTTCCGTTTATGAGGTCGCCGTCGCCCTCAGCCGCGGCAACGAACATTACGGGACCGTCGAATTTTTCGGCTATAAGGGTTTCGGGCGTTTCGGGGCCGAAATTGCCGAGAAATACAACGAGAGCGTTACATTCAGCGAGGGTTACGTCCGTTACCGCGTCGAGCATATCAAGCTCGTTTTCAACGGTTACGGGACATTCGTAAATCTCGCCGTCGTACGCCTTGACTATTGCCTCGCGGCGTTTTATGGAAAGCTCAATGGGGAAGCAGTCGCGCGATACGGCGATAATTCCGAGTCTTACGTCAGGTATGTTTTTCATTATAATTCCTCCTTGTAAAAGGGTTTCAGAAGCGGATAAAGCTGTCTGAATTTTTTGTATTTTTTACTGTATATATCGGTTAAAGCCACGTTCGGCTCAACCGTATATTCTATCTTGATTTTCGGGGAAATGCCCGAGGCGAGAAGAGCGCCGCCGTAGGCGGGCCCCTCGTTATTGATTACCGAAAGGCGGATACCGAGTATGTCGGAAAGAAGCTGCATCCACTCTTTGCTTTTAGCGCCTCCGCCGCAGACGGTAGCCGCAGAAATTTTTTCCGGGCAAAGCTCTATACAGTCCTTAATCGCGAACGAAACGCCCTCAAAAACTGCGCGCTGCATATCCGCTCTCGTTGTTGCGTGGGTTATTCCGATAAACGCGCCCTTAATATCTTCGTCGTTATGCGGACAGCGCTCGCCCGAAAGATACGGTAAAAAGTAAAGCTCGTTTTCCGCGCCGATCTGAACGTTATAATCGCTTTCAAATACGGTTTCGTTAAGCCATTTATTACAGCTTGCGGCCGAGAGAATACAGCCCATAAGATGGTATTTTCCGTTAGCGTGACAGAAGGAGTGAAGCGCGGGATTTTCGGTTTTAACATAGCTTCCCGTCGGGATAAATACTGTTCCGCTCGTTCCGAGCGAGATATTGCACTGCCCATCGTTCACGGTACCCGTACCTACTGCCGCGGCGGCGTTATCGCCCGCGCCCGCGACGACGTTTGCGTCAAGACCGAAAAGTGCCGTTTTTCCGATTATATCAGCGCTTTCGCATACTCTTGGGAGAAGCTCTTCTCTTATTCCGAGTGTTTCAAGCATTTCCTTTGACCACTGTCTTTTTTCAACGTCAAAGTAAAGCGTTCCCGACGCGTCGCTCACGTCCGTTACGAACTCTCCCGTGAGCTTGTAGTTTATATAGTCCTTCGGGAGACAGATTTTCCTGCACCTCTTAAAAAGCTCGGGTTCGTTATTTTTAACCCATAGAATTTTAGGCGCGGTAAAGCCTGCGAAGGCGATATTTCCCGTAAGCTCCTGCAATTTTTCCTTACCGATAACGCGGTTGAGGTATTCGGTTTCCTTTCCCGTTCTCGTATCGTTCCAGAGTATCGCGGGGCGAAGGGGACGGTCGTTTTCGTCAAGCATTACAAGTCCGTGCATCTGACCTCCTACGCCTATTCCTTTTATGCCGTCGGGGCTTATTCCCCGAGTCAGCTCATTTATTCCCCCGCACACGGCGTTCCACCAGTCCTCAGGGTCCTGCTCCGAGTAATTCGGCTTCGGAAAATAAATGGGATATTCCTTTGATACGGTTTTTATTATTTCGGCGTTTTCGTTTGTTAATACGAGCTTAAGCGCCGAAGTTCCGAGGTCTGCGCCTATATAGTAATTCATAATGTCACCGCTTTTGTATCTTCACTGTTCTGACCGACAAAGAAGGTGTAATTATCCGCTAGATACCACTCCTTTGTGTCGGGGTTATAGAATTTCAAATCGTCCTTGTTTATAACTACCTTTGCACTTACGGTTTCGCCCGCTTTAACAAGAAGCTTTTTAAAGCCCTTGAGAAGTTTTACGGGGTGGTCGCCGTCGGCTCCTGCGTATACCTGAACTACGGTTTTTCCGTCGCGCTCTCCCGTATTCTTAATTCTGAGAGAAATCTCTACCGTATCGCCGCAGTCCTTCGCCTTGATATAGCTGAACTTAAAGTCGGTATATGAAAGTCCGAAGCCGAAGGGGTAATCAGCTTTTTTGTTTTCTTTATCAAGAAGGGTGTAGCCGTGGTAATAGCCGTAGGTAATATCCCTCGTCTTTGCGCTCGGGAAGAGGAAGTCGGGATAATCCTCCTCGCTTTTTGCCATAGTGAACGGAAGATGTCCGCAGGGATTTGCCTTACCGCTTATCAGCTTTGCAAGAGCGTTTCCGCCCTCCATTCCGCTGTAAAACGAGTGTAAAATTGCGTTCGCTTCGTTTTCCCATTCTGTTATAACGTAGGCGCTTCCGCCGATAATGTTAACTATTACCTTATCTAAGCTCCTGCAGGCTTTATGTATAAGTTCAACCTCTTCTTTCGGAATACGAAGCGAGTAGCGGTCGCCGCCCATCGCCTTTTCGGTAACGTTATCGCTCTTCGAGAAATTGGCGAGGTTTTCGCCCTCCTGCTTATAGTCGCTTCCGACGCAGAGAATAACCGCGTCGCAGCGTTTTATCTCATTTTCTTTTGCTGAAAAATCCGTACCCTCGGAAAGCACAATGTTTTCCTTTTTGTAAATATTGCAAAGTCCCTCATAGGGCGTTACGGTATACGGCGCGAAAACCGAGCTTGAGCCGTGGTCGCCGACGTTGATTTTATTTGCGTACCTTCCTATAACGGCAATTTTCTTTTCACCCTCAAGCGGAAGAACGCCGTCGTTTTTAAGAAGAACCGTTCCCTCAAGCGCCGCTCTTTCGGCGAGGTCGGTATGCTTTTTACACGCAACGACGGATTTCTGTGTGTATTTAAGGCGCGGAGTGATTTTTATAAGTCCGCGGAGGATGCTCTTAACGGAGTTATCTATATCCTCAACCGTTACCTTGCCGAGCTTTAAATCGAGGGGAAGGGTTGCGTAGTGCATAAGCTGAGGCATTTCAATATCAAGCCCCGCCTTAAGCGCCCTCGGCGCGTTTCTTACGCCCATTAAAAAGTCTGAAATGGTAAAGCCCGTAAAGCCCCACTGTTCGCGGAGAACGTCTTTGAGGAGATAGCGGCTTTCGCAGCAATGCTCGCCCCTGAAAAGATTGTAAGCGCCCATAATCGACACAGCGCCTGCGTCAACGCACGCTTTGAAATGGGGAAGATATACCTCGTGAAGAGTCTTTTCGTCGGCGAGAACGTTAACGTCAAAGCGTATGTTTTCGATACTGTTTACCGCGTAGTGCTTAGGACAGGCGATAACGCCCTTATCCTGAACTGCCCTTGTAAGCGCGGCGCCCATTTTACCGAGTAAAAACGGGTCCTCTCCGTAGGTCTCCTGCGCTCTTCCCCAGCGGGGGTTACGAAGAAGATTGATACATATCCCCGCAAAATAGTTTCCGCCCTGAGCGGCTATTTCGTCGGCTATTGCCGAGCCGATTTCATATTCGAGCCCGTCGTCAAAGGCGGCGCCTCTTGACATGGATACGGGGAAGCAGGTGCTGTTACCCATAACTACGCCCCTCGGACCGTCGGAAAAGGCGACGGGAGGAATACCGAGGCGCTTTACGCCGCCGCTGAGACAGGGGCGGCAGTTATATTTCTGTCCCTTGGTAATAAGGTCAAAGCCGTTTCGCAAAAAGAATTTATGCCCCGAAAGCATATGAAGCTTTTCGCCGAGCTTCAGCTCTTTGCAAAGCTCTTCGGCTACGGAGTATAATGTTTCGTCGTTTGGATTTTCGTAGTATTTCTTTACTGCAGAATTGAAATTCATCGCTTTTCCTCCGTTTTATTGAGCGTTTTCATTAAGCAGAGCGAGACGAATCCGAAACCGGTTTAAAATGGCGGATTTGCCTTATCTCTGCGTTGAAAATACTCGGAATACATAAAGTATTCCTGTGTTTTTTGCCTTGACCTAAACCAAATCCGCTCATTTTAAACTGCAAAGCACTAAAAACGCTTGGAGTTAGGATGAAATTTGGCTTTTGAGGTCGAAGCTTTGCTGACGCAAAGCAAGAACGAAAACGGCAAAGTTCGCTTAAATACTGCGTTTTTAGCGATTCGGATTCGTCTCGCTCTGCTTAAGCAGCCCGTTTATATAGCGCATAAAATCGCGGTAGTTTTTCGGGAAATTTTCGCTACCGTCGGCTTTGATAACGGTATCGCCGTTAATCTTCGCCGTAAGGCTGAACATAATTCCGTCGCTTACATGTTTAGGGTGTTTTCCGTGAAATCCGTCCCACGAAGCAAGCCCGAATTCATTCAGCTTTTCTGTAAACGTTTCGGTATCAACGAGCGTCTGCTTTTCAAGCTCTCTTTTTTCCTCGCCCGAGGAGTAGTTAAGGTAGTAAAGAGATATCTGAGTATCGCTGCCGAGATTAATAATTTCATAATCCGCGGTAAGCCTCATTCCGCTTTCGCGTATATCAATTCTTTCAAAATCGTTAACAGCCGTTTTGTTGCTGTGACAGCCGAACAAACAAAACACCCCCGTGATAATCATTAATACGGCGATAAACTTTATGCCGTGTAATTTTTTATTTTTCATCTGCGCTCTCCCGTTTTTCAAACGGATAAACGAGGTTCATCTGTTTTCTGCATTCGTCCATAATTTTCAAACAGTCGACAGTCGCCTTGTGGGGAATATACTCCGAGTCAATCCTGCCCGCTCTGATTTCCCCGGCGGCTCTTGTAAATTCGGTAAGATAGTCGGTTTTTCCCTTTACCGTCTCTTTCTTTCCGTCGGCTTTCAGGGTGGCGATTCTTGCCATATGGAACATCGGGATATTGATTTCTCCGTTCTCGCCTATAATCTTACAGCCCTCTTTGAGCTTTGAGAGCGACATTTCGAGAGTACACTCAAATTTTCCGTAACCGAGAACTACCGTTTCGGCAACGTCAATTCCGTTTTTTATCGTGCCCTCGCAGCGTATAGTTTCGGGATAACCGAAAAGGTTATAGCAGTAGGTAATCGGGTAAATACCTACGTCGAGAAGCGCGCCGCCCGCCGTTTCGGGAAGAAGCACGCGCGAATTTTTACTCATCATAAGTCCGGGGAAGGCGTAGTCGATATGAACGCTTTTAATCTCGCCGAGTCTGTTTTCGTCAATCAGCTTTTTAACCCCGAGGGCTACGTCGGAAAACCAGGTCCACATCGCCTCGCAGAAATAGACGTTATTATCCTCGGAAGCCTTAATCATAAGCTCAGCCTCTTCGGCGGTTACTCCGACGGGCTTTTCGCATAAAACGGGGAAGCCCGAATTCATAGCCTTAACGGAATATTCAAGATGCGAGGTGTGGGGCGTTGCGATATATACGCCGTCAAACTCTCCGCCCTCAAGAAGCCCGTCGAAGGTTTTATAAGCCTTTGCGTTATATTTTGAGGCGAAGGCTTTTGCCTTTTCATAGTTCCTCGAATATACTGCGGTAACGGCGTGAGCGCCTTTTGTTATGCTTCTCGCCGTGCTTTTTGCAATATTTCCGCTTCCTACATATGCCCACCTGAATTTATCCATAGCCTTACTCCTTGCCGTCGAGCGCCATTTCAAGTGCGTTTAAATCGTTTTCGGTAGTTGACCAGCTCGTTGCAAACCGTACTACCGTATGCTCACCGTCGTATTTTTCCCAGAAACCGAAGCGTACTTTTTCTTTAAGCTTTTCCATCTCTTCGTTTTCAAGAATTATAAACTGCTGATTAGTCGGGGAGTCGATAAAGAATTTATATCCCCGTGAAACAAAGAGCGCTTTCATTTTTTCAGCCATATCCGTTGCGTGACGGCTGATTTTAAAATAGAGCCCGTCGGTAAAAAGCGTATCAAACTGAACTCCGAGAAGGCGCCCTTTTGCAAGAAGCGCGCCGCGCTTTTTTATTGAGGTAAGAAAGTGCTTCGGTTTATTGCCGTTTGTAAAAACAACCGCCTCGCCGCACAGGGCTCCGACCTTGGTTCCGCCTATGTAAAACACGTCGCAGTATTCGGCTATATCCTTAAGAGTTAAATCCGTGTCATAACTCATAAGCCCGTAGCCGAGGCGCGCGCCGTCAAGAAAAAGGGAGATACTGTATTCTTTGCATATGTCGGAAATAGTTTTGAGTTCTTTTTTTGAATAGAGCGTACCGTATTCCGTCGGATGGGAAATATAGACCATCCCGGGTATGGGCATATGCTCGCGGTTATCGTCAGCAGAGAAATCACGAAGATAGACTCTGAGCGCGTCGGAATCAAGCTTTCCGTTTTTCTGCGCAAGAGCGATAACCTTGTGTCCCGTATATTCAACGGCACCTGCCTCGTGAAGGCTTATATGCCCCGTATTTGCGGCGATTACCGCCTCCCAGTCGGAGAGCATAGTCGAGATTATAACGGCGTTGGTCTGTGTTCCACCCGCGAGGAATTCAACCTCGGTATTATCCTTGCCGACAGCCTCTTTTATTTTCTTCTTCGCGCACTCGCAGTATTTGTCAGACCCGTAGCCCTCAAGCGGCTCAAGATTAGTCTCGGCGAGACGCTTTATAACCTCGGGATGTGCGCCCGCAATATAATCGCTTTCAAATGATACCATATTAATCACCTCTGATAAGTTATAGTATATCATAAATAACTTTTATTTTAAACAGTATATTTGTTTCCCGACTAAAAAAGCCTTATGCGTTGTAAAAACAGCGGCGCTCTGTACTTTTAAAAATATTTGTGTTATAATATTTCAACTGAAAATGTAACGGGTAAGGATATGGATATTAAGAGCTTTTTTAACGGGTACGGCGAAACGGCGATAGCCTTATCGGGCGGGGTTGATTCCTCCGCTCTCCTGTTTCTTGCAAAAAAATATGCGAAAAGGGTTAAGGCTTACTGCGTTAAATCTCAGTTTCAGCCTCAGTTTGAAATTGACGACGCCCTCGCCGTCGCAGAGACTCTCGGCGTTGAAACCGAGATAATAAGGCTTGATGTTTTATCCGATGAAACTATCGTATCGAACCCCGAAAACCGCTGCTATTACTGTAAAAAGCGAATTTTCAGCGCTATATGCGAGGCGGCGAAGCGCGACGGATTTTTATTCGTTGCGGACGGAACAAACGCCTCGGATGACACAGAGGAGCGCGCGGGCTTTAAGGCGATAAACGAGCTCGGAGTTTTATCTCCGCTTAAGGTCTGCGGCTATACGAAAGAGAAAATCAGAGCTTTGGCAAAGGAAAATAATATATCCGTTTACTCAAAGCCGTCCTATGCCTGTCTTGCAACGAGGATTCCGTGGGGAACAAGAATAACTGCGGAGCTTCTTGAAAAAACGGAAAAAGCCGAAAACGGATTGATGGGGCTCGGGTTTAAAAATTTCCGCGTCAGATACGCCGACGGCGGCGCAAGGCTTGAACTGGGAAAAGACGAGCTTACTCTTTACCGCGAGGTTAAGGACAGCGCCGACAAAATACTTTTAAAATATTACGATTTTATATATTCCGAAATAAAGGAGAGAGCCGATGAATAAGGACGAGTTAAGGAATATGCTTGAGGCGGTAGCGCGCGGAGAGGTTTCGCCCGACGAGGCGCTTACTAAGATTAAGCTCCAGCCGTATGAGGATTTAGGCTTCGCTAAGATTGATACGCAAAGGGGTATCCGCCAGGGCGCAGGCGAGGTTATTTACGGCGAGGGCAAAACCGCTGAGCAGCTTATAAAGATTACCGAACATATTCTTTCAGAAAATGAAAAAAGCGTGCTTATTACAAGGCTTTCCGAAGAAAAAGCCGAGGCGCTTTCAAAAAGCGTTAAGCTCTTTTACGACAAGGTATCGAAAATCGGAATAGCGGGAGAACGAACCGAGAAAAAAGACGAAGGAAATATCGTAATTGCGACAGGAGGCACGAGCGATATACCCGTAGCCGAGGAGGCTGCGCTAACCGCCGAATACTACGGAAACCGAGTTACAAGGCTCTACGACGTAGGCGTTTCGGGAATTCACCGTCTTATGGATAACGCCGGAATCCTTGCTGATGCGAGGGTGGTTATCGCCGTTGCAGGAATGGAGGGAGCGCTTGCAAGCGTTGTAGGCGGTATGGTCGACTGTCCCGTTATCGCCGTACCTACGAGCGTAGGCTACGGGGCGAATTTCAAAGGGCTTTCGGCGCTTCTTTCTATGCTTAATTCCTGCGCGAGCGGAGTCAGCGTAGTTAATATAGACAACGGCTTCGGCGCAGGCTTTATTGCGAACAGAATTAATAAAATGAAGGGATAAAAATGAGACTTTATTTTGAGTGCAATATGGGCGCCGCGGGGGATATGCTCGCGGGGGCGCTCGTTGATTTATTCGACGATAAAAGAAAGGTTGTTGAGGAACTTAATTCGTTAGGTTTTCCCGATACCGAAATTGTTTACAGCGAAAAGAGCGTGAGCGGGGTAAGCGCCTCTTACCTTGAAATGATAATAGGCGGTGAAAAAGAGGCTCAAAACGGATATCGTCACGCTCATTCTCCCAGAGGTCTCAGCGAGGTTTTCGGGATAATTGAGTCGCTTGGCGCCGACGAAAAGGTAAAGTCCGACGCAAAGAATATTTACAAAATTGTCGCAGAGGCAGAGGCTAAGGCGCACAATACCGAGGTCGGCGAGGTGCATTTTCACGAGCTCGGTATGCTCGACGCGATAGCGGATATAACCTCCTGCGCTTATCTTATTAATAAGCTCGCGCCCGAAAAGATTACCGCGTCGCCTGTAAACGTCGGTAACGGGAGCGTAAAATGCGCTCACGGATATCTTCCCGTTCCCGCACCCGCAACGGCGAATATTCTTATCGGCGTGCCGTATTATAAAAGCGAAATTGAAACGGAGCTCTGTACCCCTACGGGAGCGGCGATATTAAAGTATTATGCCGACGAATTCATAAAGACGCCTCAGCTTGATAGTGTTAGAAAAATCGGAATGGGGGCGGGAACGAAGGAGCTTCCGCAGGCGAATGTAATCAGGGTTTTTTCCTACGAAGACAGCGGAATTACGGAGCTTTCGTGCAATATCGACGATATGACAGGCGAGGAGGCGGCTTTCGCCTGTGAGATAATGATAAAGGAAGGCGCGCCTGACTGCTTTATAACCCCGATAATTATGAAGAAGGGAAGGCCCGCGTACCTTTTTACCGTTTTGTGTAAAGACGGTGAGGCGGAAAAATTCGCAAGGCTGATTTTTAAGCATACAACTACAATAGGGATAAGAAAATACACCCCTTGCAGATATACGCTCGAAAGAGAGTTTATTGAAAAAAACGGCGTAACGGTAAAGCGCTCTGAGGGCTACGGAGCCACTAAGGAAAAATACGAGTTTGAGGATATAAAAAAGCTCGCGCTTGAAAAGGACATATCCGTTTTCGAGGCGAGAAAAATAATTGATAACAAATAAAAAAGGCGGCTGAGTTATTTCTCAGTCACCTTTTATTTTAGCAAATTTTTTTATTTCCATTCTTCTATTACCGACGGGTCGGCGAAGATTTCGTCGAGCTTTCTGAAGAAGGGGATAATGTCGGGATAGTCGTAGGCTCTGTGGTCAAAGGCGAGAGTCATCGGTAAAATCTGGCGGATTGCGATAGTATCGTTCCCGTTTTCGTCGGTTACTACTACGGGCTCCTTTCTTATTGAAAGAAGCGCGATTACGCAGGTCTGGGGCGGAACAATCTGGAGCATATAGCATCTCTGGGTTCCCTCGCGGTAAACCGAGCCGAGGTTCGATACTGTTATCGTACCCTGCTCCAAGTCCTTCTGGGAAAGTCTTTCGCCCTCTGGGATGGAATAGTATTTCTTTTTATCCTCGCCCTTAAGGGTTGAAACCCTGTGCTTACCCGGCATTTTTGAGCCGTAAAGACGTCTTGCCGCCTGAAGCACCTTGCCTTTTTTCAGCCCCTCGATAGTATCGTTAAACGAAACGTTGTAAAGCGCCTCGTTAATATCGCTGTTATTAGCCTTTTTAACTGTTTCCTTAACCGCCTCGTCCATTTCGCTTATGGTTTTCTTTTCCATATCGCGGAGGTTTACCGTCATCATTTCGCCCGTCGGAAGCACCATAGGAACCGAAATATTAATAGTATCGTAAACCTTGAGCGTTCCCCTTACGAGCTTACGGTCGAATTCGAGGTGAGAGTTTATAAGAGGCATTACCTTTATAGCCTCGGTTATGATTTTAAGCATAACCGAATTAACGGTAATTCTGTCTGCCCTGTCAACACCCTCGTTCATTTTCTTAATTAAAGGCATAAGCTCGGTAACGTCTGCCTCGTAGGAAACTACGCTGTGGGTAATCGTCTCCCAGCTTTCGCCCGTCATATTCGCTTTAATCTTTCTCGCGATACCGAAGGTCTGTTCTTCTCTTATTTTCATAGTTTTCTCCTTGCCGCAAAAATTCAGTATGTTAACGCATTAAAAGGATATTATCACTCCTGAAAATTTTTGTCAATAAAAAATTTCACCAAAGAATAAAAAAGTGTTGACAAATTTTTTTCAAGGTTATATAATAGGTAAAAACTTAAAAAGCTATGACGAAGACGGACGAATTCCGAGCTTTTAAGCGAGTCGGGGACGGTGTGAGCCCGATAAGTAAGGTGTTCAATATCCTATCACTTCCGAGCCGGAAATCCGAAAGCCCTGTGGCAAGTAGACGTTTCCCGTTCTGCCGCGTTAAGGCATACGGCTTGATAGAGCCTGAGTGGCGCGAAAGCACAATTTGAGTGGTACCGCGGGTGCTGAATTAGATTTCAACTCTCGTCTCAAAGGAAACTTTGGGACGAGTTTTTATTTTCCCGAGCTTCCCGAAATCTATCAATAGTTTTATTGAAAAAGGAGAAGACCAATGAGCGAAGACAAAACCTTAAATCAGCTTTCCGAGGTCGCGGCGAGAATTAAAGGCACAAGAGAAATCATGGGCTGGTCTCCTGCGAAGATGGCAAGAAAGACCGAGGTTGACGAGGAGCAGTACCGCGCCTATGAAAGCGGACAGCTTGACCTCCCATTTACTTTTATTCACAAATGCGCCCTTGCGTTCGGTATAGAAATTACCGAGCTTCTTGAGGGACAGGGCGCCCACCTTTCCTCGTTTACCGTAACAAGAGCGGGCGAGGGAAGAGAAACGGCGAAAGAGGACGGAATAACCATTAAAAACCTTGCGCACGAGTTCAAGCATAAAATCGCCGAGCCGTACTGGGTAAAATATGAGTATTCCAAAGAGCTTCAGGATAAGCCGATTCATCTTACAAAGCACAGCGGACAGGAATTTGACCTTGTAATCAAGGGAAGCCTCAAGGTTCAGGTCGGCTCTAATACCGCCGTACTGCACGAGGGCGACTCGATTTACTATAACTCCTCAACTCCCCACGGTATGATAGCCGTTGACGGCGAGGACTGTACCTTTATCGCGGTAGTTCTTCCCGGTAAGGAGACGAAGGAGGAAAAAATCAGAGAGAGCATTGTTTCAACAAGACCCGACGAAAAGCTTCTGTGCGAAGAATTTGTTGATACTACCGAAAACGAAAAGGGCAAGCTCACTGACATTAAGTTTAAGAATACGGAACGCTTTAATTTCGGCTTTGACTGCGTAGACGCTATCGCGGATAAATATCCCGATAAGCTCGCTATGATTCATCTTGATAAAAACAAGAATGAAAAGCGTTTTACCTTTAAAAATATCAAACAGGAATCAAACCGTACCGCGAACTATTTCACCTCGCTCGGAATAAAGAAGGGCGACAGAGTAATGCTTATCTTAAAAAGACGGTATCAGTTCTGGTTCGCTATGGTTGCGCTTCATAAAATCGGCGCAGTCCCGATTCCCGCAACAAATCAGTTAAAGGCGCACGACCTCGTTTACCGCTTTAACGCGGCGGGCGTAAAGGCTATCGTGTGTATGGAGGACGACGGTATTCCCGAATCCGTTGAAGAGGCGCTCAGCGAATCTCCTACCGTTGAAACTAAGGTTATCGTAGGTAAAGAGCGCGAGGGCTGGCATAACTTTGAAAGAGAGTATTCAATCTTCTCAACCCACTATGAAAGAACGGCGGATACTCCCGCGGGCGACGACACTATGGTTATGTTCTTTACCTCGGGAACTACGGGAAATCCGAAGATGGCGGCTCATTCGTATCTTTACGCGCTCGGTCATTTTGTAACCGCTAAGTACTGGCATTGCTGCGAGAGGGATGGACTCCACCTCACTATTTCCGATACGGGCTGGGGAAAGTCGCTCTGGGGCAAGCTTTACGGACAGTGGCTCTGCGAGGGCGCGGTATTCGTTTACGATTTTGACCGCTTCCACGCTGACGATTTACTTCCGCTGTTCAAACAGTATAATATCACTACCTTCTGTGCGCCTCCCACTATGCTCAGACTCTTTATAAAAGAGGATTTATCAAAATACGATTTATCGTCTATTCACCATATGACCACGGCGGGCGAGGCGCTCAACCCCGAGGTATTCAGACGCTTTGAAGAGGCTACGGGGCTTTCGATTATGGAGGGCTTCGGCCAGACGGAGACGACTCTTATTATCGGCAACCTCTACGGCTCGCGTACTAAGGTAGGCTCAATGGGCAAGCCTAATCCGCAGTTTGATATCGACCTTGTTGACGAAAACGGAAAGAGCGTTGAAACGGGCGAGGTAGGCGAAATCGTAGTAAGGCTCGATAAGGGTAAGCCCTGCGGACTTTACAAGGGTTATTACCGCGATAAGGAAAAGACCGACGAGGCGATTTACGACGGTATGTACCATACGGGCGATACCGCGTGGCGAGACGAGGACGGCTATTTCTGGTACGTAAGCCGTAAGGACGACGTTATCAAGTCCTCGGGCTACCGTATCGGACCGTTCGAGATTGAAAGCGTTATTATGGAGCTTCCCTATGTTCTTGAGTGCGGAGTATCCGCTGCGCCCGACGAAATAAGGGGTCAGGTCGTTAAGGCGAGTGTTGTTCTCGTTAAGGGTACAGAGCCTACCGAGGAGCTCAAAAAGGAAATTCAGAATTACGTAAAAAAGAATACCGCGCCTTACAAGTATCCGAGAATCGTTGTGTTCAGAGACGAGCTTCCTAAGACAATAAGCGGTAAAATTATAAGAAATCAGTTGTAAAATAATGAAAAGAATTACACTTTTTGCAGGCCATTACGGAAGCGGAAAAACAAATATCGCGGTAAACTATGCGCTTAAAATGAGCCGCGAAGGATATAAGGTGAAAATTGCCGACCTCGATATAGTTAACCCGTATTTCAGAACGAAGGATTCCGCGGCTGAACTGGAAAAAGCGGGAATAGAATTAATCTCTCCCGAATACGCTAATTCAAACGTGGATTTACCCGCGCTTCCGCAGGAATTATATGGCTTAGTGCAAAATAAAGAGTTTTATGCTATAATGGATATCGGCGGCGACGAAAGAGGCGCGCTTGCGCTCGGACGCTACCGCCCATATATCCTCGAAGAGAATAACTATGAAATGGTATTCGTCGCTAATTTTTACCGACCGCTTACAAGAACCGCCGGGGAGGCTGTTGAGGTAATGCGCGAGATTGAGACGGCGGGCGGAATACCGTTTACGGCGATTGTAAATAATTCAAATCTCGGCGAAGAGACTACCGCCGCCGACGTTAAACGAAGCGAAGCCGAAATAAAAAGACTTTCCGAGCTCACCTCGCTTCCCGTTTTGTTTACAAGCGTTAAAGAGGATTTAGCTGAAGACTTTAAGGGCGAAGACATTCTTACTCTCACTCTTCAGAAGAAAATAGGAAATTTTTAGGAAAAGGAGATATAATATGCCAAAAGTAACTTTTGACGAAGATTTATGCAAGGGCTGCGGACTCTGCGTTAACGCCTGCCCGAAGCAGATAATCGAGATTAAAAAAGACGTTATTAACAAGAAAGGACATTCTCCTGCCGGTATTACCGACCAGTCAAAATGTATTGCCTGCGCTTTTTGCGCTACAATGTGTCCCGACTGCGTAATTACGGTTGAGAAGTGAGGTGAACGAAATGGCTGAAAAAGTATTAATGAAAGGTAATGAGGCTATTGCTGAGGCTGCTATCAGAGCAGGCTGCCGTCATTACTTCGGTTATCCGATTACTCCTCAGACTGAGCTTGCCGCATATATGGCTAAGCGTATGCCGAAAATCGGCGGCTGCTTCCTTCAGGCGGAAAGCGAAATCGCCGCAATCAATATGGTTTACGGCGTATCAAGCACGGGTAAAAGAGTTATGACCTCTTCTTCAAGCCCCGGAGTTTCGCTTAAACAGGAGGGTATTTCATATATCGCGGGCGCCGACCTTCCCGCTCTTATCGTAAACGTACAGAGAGGCGGCCCGGGTCTCGGCGGTATTCAGCCCTCTCAGTCTGACTATTTCCAGGCTACAAAGGGCGGCGGACACGGAGATTATCATCTTATCGTTCTCGCTCCCGCTTCCGTTCAGGAAATGGCTGACCTTACGGCTAAGTGCTTCGAGCTCGGAGACAAATACCGCATGCCCGCTATGCTTCTTGCCGACGGAACTATGGGCCAGATGATGGAGCCCGTGCTTCTTCCCGAGGAGAGCGACGTAAAGGTTGAAAAGCCCTGGGCGCTTACGGGAACAAAAATGGAAAGAGAGCATAATATCGTTAATTCGCTTTATCTTAAGCCCGAGGAGCTTGAGGAAAAGAACTTCGAGCGCTATGAAAGATATAAGGCGGTTGAAGAAAACGAGGTTATGTTTGAAGAATATATGATGGACGACGCAGAGGTATGCGTTATGGCCTTCGGTATCGCGGCAAGAGTTTCAAAGAACGCGGTAGTCGAGGCAAGAAAGCAGGGAATTAAAGCAGGTCTTTTAAGACCGATTACTCTCTGGCCCTTCCCGAAGAAGGCAGTCAAGGCGGCGGCTGAGCACTGTAAGGCGTTCATTTCGGTTGAGCTTTCAATGGGTCAGATGATTGAGGATATTCAGCTCGCGAGCGAATGTAAATGCCCCGTACTTCTCTGTAACAGAGCGGGCGGTATGATTCCTTCTCCCGAGCAGGTTCTTGATTCTATTAAAAAAGCAGCAGGAGGTAATGAATAATGGTAGTATTTGAAAAACCGAAATCACTCGCTAATGTACCCTTACATTACTGTCCCGGCTGTACTCACGGTATCGTACACCGTCTTGTTGCCGAGGCTATTGACGAGCTTGGCATAGAGGGTAAGACAATCGGCGTTGCTCCCGTAGGATGCGC
>CAMVRG010000012.1 GCA_947169815.1 uncultured Clostridia bacterium
TGTAGTTCTCTGCCGTAAGATATGCGGAGTAAATATGAGTATCGGTTACCGATGTGAGCACCGCGAAAATGAAATACTCAATATAAGAAAATGGCTCAGAACCTATGAAACCGTAAAAGCGCTCCTCAAAAAGCCGCAGCCGAGATTTCCGCTTAAAACCGAATAATCCGTTATAATACAGCCGTAATTTATAATATATAAATTATGGTTGTATTTTTGTTTTATTATGTTATAATGAAAAATGGCTGATTATGTGAAGGGTGAGATTATGGAGCTTGACTTAATAATTGCTGAAATAAAAAGGCGAACCGCGAAAAAAGCGGTAAAGCTCATTTTCAGCGCAAAAGAGAATATAAGCCCGCTTGAATCGAAGCTCGGCGGTAAGCCTTACTGGGACGTCGAAATGCCCTACCCGAGAGACAGCAAGGGTAAAACTATGCCGCTTCTTTTACAGCTCAGTCTTTCGGAGATTAATATAAACACAAGCCTTCCGAAACGCGGTATGCTTCAGTTTTTTATCTCGGACGATATGGACTGCGAGTGCAGGGTAGTTTATCACGAAAAAATTAACCCCGATTTCACTTTGCCGAAAAAAATAAATGTTATGCCGAACGGAGGCTTTTCTCCCGTGCTGAAGGAATGTAAGGTCTCATTTAAAGAAACAGAGGACTATATCGGCGTTAACGATAAGAATTTTGACCCCGTTCTTCATAAGGCGGTAAAAAAGGTTACGAAAAGAGATATTACGGGCGATATTTTTGATAATTTCAGCGACGGCGAGTGTGATAAACTCTTCAGGATACTCACGGGGGCGGGAAGCAAGCTGTTCGGTTATCCCTGCTTTACTCAGACCGACCCGAGAGAGGGAAGCGAAATACTCCTTTTGCAGATTGACTCCGACGATATGCTGACAATGTGGGGCGACTACGGAGTAGGCAATTTCTTTATTGATAAAGACGACTTAAAAAACAAAGATTTTTCAAAAGTAAAATATTACTGGGACTGTTACTGATATGCAGATAATTAAATGCTTTGAGGATATTGAATCCTTACAGGACAATAAAATAATAGGCGGCGAGAATATTACCTTTAACAACAGCGAAATACGCTTTTCGGGTAAGGGCAATATACTTTTCTGCGAGAAGGACGTAAAGCTTAACGGCTCTCAGCTTAAGTTTTTCGGCGACGGCTGCGTTGTTTTCCTCAGCTCAAATTCGCACTGCTATTATCTCGACGTCAGCGTATATAAAAATTCCGTATTTTATATGGGAAAGAATAATTATATAAACGGCGCTATCCACGCCGTGCTTTCTGAACAGAAGAATATTATTATCGGAAACGGTAATCTTTTCTCATTCGGCGTATGGCTGAGGACTGCCGACCCTCATCTCGTTTACAGTACCCAAACGAAAAAGAGAATCAACCCTTCAAAGAGCGTGTTTATCGGCGACCACGTATGGATAGGCCAGGGCGCTATGCTCCTTAAAGGAACGCGTATTTCCTCTGGAAGTATAGTCGGCGCTATGGCGGTTTCATCGGGAAAGAAAATTCCGTCGAATACCTCGTGGGCGGGAAATCCCGCAAAACAGATAGGCGAGGGCGTTTTCTGGAGCAGGGAATCCGTTCATATGTGGGACGATGAGGAAACCGCTGCTCACGAAGAGTTTTCTTCCGATAAGTATGTATACAAATACACGGAAAACGAGCATATTGCATTTGAAGGTATTGATAAGGCGCTCTCGGGTAAAACGCCCGAGGAAAAGCTCGAATATCTTAAGGGGCTCAGAAAAAACAGAAATAAAAACAGATTTTCCGAAAACTTTCAGCCTGTGAAGAAAGGCTTTTTCGGAAAAAGATAACCGAGGTAATAAAATGAAAAAAACTGATTATGACGTAATAATTATCGGCGCGGGACCGGGGGGAATATTCTCGGCATACGAGCTTGCGACTAAAAACGAAAAGCTTAAAATCGCCGTATTTGAGGCGGGGTGCGAGCTTTCTAAGCGTAAATGCCCTATCGATGGCGACAAGGTTAAATCCTGTATTAACTGTAAAACCTGCGCTATAATGAGCGGCTTCGGCGGAGCGGGAGCCTTTTCAGACGGAAAATATAATATTACTAACGATTTCGGCGGAACGCTTTACGAATATATCGGAAAGAAAAAGGCTACCGAGCTTATGGAATACGTTGACCATATAAACGTATCCCACGGCGGAGAAAACTGTAAGCTCTATTCAACCGCAGGCTCTGATATTAAGAAAGTCTGTATTCAGAATCAGCTCCATCTTCTTGACGCGTCGGTACGCCACCTCGGAACGGATATAAATTATATCGTTCTTGAAAACCTTTACAGCGAGCTTAAGGATAAGGTTGAATGGCATTTCAATATGCATATAGATACCGTCGAAAAGCTCGACGGCGGCTACAAGGTAAGTTGTAAAAAAGGCGAATTTACCTGTAATGACTGTATAGTTTCGGTAGGCCGCTCGGGCTCAAAGTGGATGGAGGGCGTTTGCGAACATCTTGGTATTAACACCCTTTCAAACCGTGTTGACCTCGGCGTAAGAGTCGAGCTTCCCGCGGTAATATTCAGCCACCTTACCGACGAGCTTTACGAAAGCAAGATTGTATATACAACGAAGAACTACGAGGACCACGTAAGAACCTTCTGTATGAACCCGAAGGGAAGCGTTGTAAACGAGAACACTAACGGAATTGTAACCGTTAACGGTCACTCGTTTGAGGACCCCGAAAAGCAGACGGATAATACTAATTTCGCTCTTCTTGTTTCAAAGCATTTTACCGCGCCGTTCAAAGACAGTAACGGCTACGGCGAAAGTATAGCAAGGCTTTCTAATATGCTCGGAGGCGGCGTAATCGTTCAGCGCTTCGGCGACCTTATTTCGGGAAGAAGAAGTACGCCGAAAAGGATTGAAGAGGGGCTTACCCAGCCGACTCTCGCGGCGACTCCCGGAGACCTTTCGCTCGTTCTTCCGAAAAGAATACTTGACGGAATTATCGAGATGATTTACGCGCTTGATAAGATTGCTCCCGGTACCGCTAACCCCGATACGCTTCTTTACGGCGTTGAGGTCAAGTTCTATAATATGGAGGTTGAAATTGACAACAACCTCGAAACGGTACATAAGGGACTTTATGTTATCGGCGACGGCTCGGGTATAACTCACTCGTTATCCCACGCCTCTGCAAGCGGTGTGTACGTTGCAAGAAAAATACTTGAAAAAGCACAGGTGAAATAATGAAACTTAAAAAGGATATAGTGCTAGGCTGCGTTGACGGGAACCACTTTGCGATAGCTACGGGAAGGCTCTCAAAAAAGCTGAAGGGCATTATTAACAATAACGCTACGGCAGATTATATATTTCAGCTTCTTAAAACGGAGCAAAGCGAGGACAGTATCGTAAAAGCAATGTGCGAAAAATACGACGCCCCCGAGGATGAAATAAGAGCCGATGTAAAAGAAATATTAGAAAAGCTTAATAATTTAGGCATTTTGGAGTAAATATGATAAAAACGAAAAATGCTGAAACAGATTATCTTCTCTCTCTTCTCGCCTGTGCGATAAAGGGCGAAAGGGCGCCCGAGAGCGACGGAGTTGATTTTGATAAGCTCCTGAAGCTCGCTGATTCACAGCAGGTTTATACAACCGTTCTTCCCGTTCTTGAGGAAAGCGGCGTGCTGAGCGGGGAGCAGAAAAAGGAGTGGAATAATTTCCGCCTTTCGGAGCTTAAAAAGACTATAACCGTCGACAGCGAAAGAACTATAATCTGTGAAGAGCTTGACAGGGAAAAAATTAAATATATCTTCCTCAAGGGGCTGAATATAAGAGAGTATTATCCTAAAAGCTCTATGCGCCAGATGAGCGATAACGATATCCTCTATGACGAAACGAGGCGCGACGACCTTTGCAGGATAATGAAAAAACACGGCTATTATATAGGAGCGTCGGGGGGAATATCAGACGACTTTTATAAAAAGCCCTATTCAACCTTTGAATTTCACAGAACGCTTTTTAATCCCGAGGAGGAATTCTGTCCCGAGTTTAACCCGTGGCTGAACGCCGAGCCCTTCGGCGAGGGCTCTTCGAGATACGTTATGAGCAGGGAGGATAATTATATCTACGCCGTCGGTCATATGTATAAGCATTATTACTGTATAGACGGCTGCGGAATACGCTTTATCTGCGACTTGTATCTTCTTTCTCACAGCGGCGATAAGCTCGACTGGGATTATATTAATAAAACGCTCGGCGATTTCGGCATTTCGGATTTCAATAAAACCGCGCTTGAGCTTGCAGATTCAGTATTTGAGGATAAGGCTCTGACCGAGAGGGCGGGCGAGCTTCTCGACTTTCTTTTTAACGGCGGAGTATTCGGCAAATCGAGCTTTGATATTGACAGCGAAATTGAAAAATACGGCTCTAAATCGGGCTTTCTTCTGCACAGAATTTTTCCGCCTCTCGGCGATATGAAAAGGGAATACAGAACGCTTGAAAATAAGCCGTTTCTTCTTCCCGCTTATTATGTTTACAGACTTTTTGATAAGTATAAGCATAACAGAAAATATATGAAAAGAGATATTGACGCTCTTAAAAACAAGAAATAATCGGAGGATACCGTATTGGCGGTAAACAAGAAAAACATAAGAAACTTTTCCATCATAGCCCATATTGACCACGGAAAGTCAACCCTTGCGGACAGGCTTTTAGAGCTTACAAGCTCTGTTTCCGAGCGGGATATGCAGGAGCAGATTCTCGACGATATGGAGCTTGAAAGGGAAAGGGGAATTACAATTAAGGCTCACGCCGTAAAACTTAATTATAAGGCGAAAAACGGCGAGGAGTATATATTTAATTTAATCGACACCCCGGGTCATGTTGACTTTAACTATGAGGTATCAAGAAGCCTTGCGGCTTGCGAGGGCGCTATACTTATCGTTGACGCGTCTCAGGGCGTTGAGGCTCAGACTCTTGCGAATACCTACCTTGCGCTTGACCACGACCTCGATATTCTTCCCGTTATAAATAAAATCGACCTCGTTGCAGCCGACCCCGAAAGAGCGGCTGAGGAGGTTGAGGAGGTAATCGGAATTCCGTGTATGGACGCCCCGAGAATAAGCGCAAAAACGGGAGAAAACGTTGAAGAGGTATTAGAGTATATCGTAAATGAAATAAAGCCTCCCGAGGGAGATGACTCAAAACCCTTAAAGGCGCTTATATTCGATTCGGTTTACGATTCATACCGCGGAGTTATCGTTTATGTAAGAATTAAGGACGGTAAGATAAAAGCGGGCGACACGATGAAGATTATGTCAACGGGCGCAACCTTTAACGTGGTTGAGGTCGGATATATGAGAGCGACCTCAATGGAAAAGGCTGACGAGCTTACCGCGGGCGAGGTCGGATATATAACCGGCTCGATTAAAACCCTCGGCGACGCTCACGTAGGCGATACGATTACAACCGTTCCTAACGAGGCGAAGGAGCCGCTTCCCGGCTACCGTAAGGTTAACCCGATGGTATTCTGCGGTATCTATCCCGCCGACGGAGCGGATTATGAGGCGCTTCGCGACGCGCTTGAAAAGCTTCAGCTTAACGACGCCTCGCTTACCTATGAGCCCGAAACCTCGAGCGCGCTCGGCTTCGGTTTCCGCTGCGGATTTTTAGGGCTTTTACATCTTGAGATTATTCAGGAAAGACTTGACAGAGAATATAATCTCGACCTTATTGCGACTGTTCCGAGCGTTGTATATAAAATACACCTTACCGACGGTACTATGGTTGAGGTGGATAATCCTACTAACTATCCCGACCCCGCTAATATTGATTACAGCGAGGAGCCCTTTGCCGACGCTCATATCTACGTTCCGAGCGAATTCGTAGGTACTGTTATGGATATGTGTCAGGAAAAGCGGGGAGTGTTCAAGACGATGGATTATATTACTCCCGAAAGAGTTGATATCCACTACGAGCTTCCGCTTAACGAGATAATTTACGATTTCTTCGACGCGCTTAAATCGAGAACGAGGGGCTACGCCTCCTTCGATTATGAGCTTAACGAGTACAGACGCAGCGATTTAGTCAAGGTCGACGTTATGCTCAACGGCGACGTTATCGACGCCCTCTCGTTTATTATCCACCGCGAAAAGGCTTATCAGCGCGCAAGGCGTATAGCCGAGCAGCTTAAAAAGTATATTCCGCGCCACCTCTTTGAAATACCTATTCAGGTCGGTATCGGCGGGAAAATTATCGCAAGGGAAACCGTTAAGGCGCTTCGTAAGGATGTGCTTGCGAAATGCTACGGCGGCGACGTAACGCGAAAGAAAAAGCTTCTTGAAAAACAGAAGGAAGGTAAAAAGAGAATGAGACAGTTCGGTTCGGTTGAGGTCCCGCAGGAGGCGTTCCTCGCCGTACTCAAGCTCTCCTCAGACGATGACGATTAAAAAACGGTGTCTTTCGACACCGTTTTTTTATTTTTTATATAGCTGAAAAATCCTTGCGCCTGAGTAGATGATTATTACCGAGAGCGCGGAGTAAAGAACTGCGCTACCAATAACTATTAATTTCTCCCTCGCCGTTTCGCCCGAAAAGGCGTAAAAAATGCTTATGCCCGAAATAATTACGGGGATAATTTCATAAAACACGGGAAACTCAACCGTAAAGTCTTTCTTTTTGACGTCGCTTGTCATAAAGATAAGCAGCAAACCGAGGAGAACGAGCCCAACCTGGAAGAGAGTCATATTGAAAAACAGGCTCTCGTTTGAGCTCATACCGTTTACATAGAATACGGAAACAAAATCCTTTTTGAAAATTAGTATTACCGCAACGGCAAGACCTACTCCGTAGTTAGCGACGTTAATTAAAACGCCGAGTATTTTTGATAGTTCCTTCATTAGCTGTTCTCCTTAATATAACTTTTGATTTCGTTTAACAGTATGTCGATTTCCTCATCAGTTCCTACCGTAATTCTGAGATAGTTATCAATCCTCGGAAGGCTGAAATACCTTACGAAAACCTTTTTGGACTTAAGATATTCAAAAATATCCTTTGCAGCAAAAATTCCGTGAGTACAGAAAATAAAGTTCGCCGAGGAATCAGCTACGGTAAAACCGAGCGTGCGCAGCTCGTCAGTAAGCCTTGTTCTTGTCTTGATAATTTTATCAATAACTTTCCCGAAATATTCTTCGTCTTCAACGGAGGCGGTTCCCGCTGCGATTGAAAGCGAGTCAACCGTGTAGGAATTGTAGGAATTTTTAACTGCTTCAAGTACGGAAATAAGTTCGGCAGAGCCAAGCGCAAAGCCTATACGCATACCCGCAAGCGAGCGCGATTTTGAAAACGTACCCGTTACAAGAAGATTATTATATTTATCGCTGTCAACAAAAAGCGCTGCGCTCTGTACGCCGAAATCCGCATACGCCTCGTCTATAATAACAACGCTGTCGCGGTTATATTCAAGTATTTTTTCGATAAAGTCAACGCCCTCTCCTATTGAAGTCGGCGCGTTCGGGTTCGGAATTACAACTCCGCCGTTTTCTTCCCTGTAATCCTCGGGATTAATACGGAAATCCCCGTCCAGAGGATAGGTTTTACAGGGGATTTGGAACATCTCGCACCATACGGGGTAGAAGCTGTACGTAATATCGGGGTAGGCTATCGGCTTGTCACTGTTGAAAAACGCCTGAAAAGCGAGGGCTAAAACGTCGTCGCTGCCGTTTCCGAGAAATACGTTTTCAATTCCAACGCCGTAGTGCTTTGCAATCGCCGCTTTTAGCTGTGCTGCGTCTGAGGGGGGATATTTTTTTAAGCTTTCCGCGTCATAGCTTTTTATTGCCTCTATTGCCTTCGGAGAGGGGGGATAGGGGTTTTCGTTAGCGTTGAGCTTAACGATATCCTGCTCCCTGCTCTGCTCGCCGGGTACGTAAGGCTTGATTTTCCGCAGGTTGTTTTTCCATTCGTTCATATTCTGTCCTTATATCTTTCCGCGGTAATTATACCGTCTTTTATGTGCATTTTACATATACGGGCGTTTCGCGCGTCAAAGGCGTCAGCGCCGAGCCCGTCGTCATAATCTCTCGCGTGGTAAATTGCGTACCACTGACCGTCTTCCTTAATCATTGAATGATGTCCCGTGCCCTCTTCAAATTCATTAGCCGAAAGAACGGGGAAGTACGTATTGTCGTCGGGATACTTTTCAAACTTGATTTTTGTGAGGTCTGTTTCGTCGGTCTTGGCTCTCGCATAGCCGATATAATAAGTCGGCTGCTCAAAGCAGTTGCCCGAATACATTACGTAGTGCCAGTCGCCCTCTCTGAGATAAAAGGCGCCCTCGATTGTATGCCAGTGCTCGCCCTTTTTATATCTGTCTTTCCTGTAAATATCCTCGTCGAGAGTGGGGACTACAACCGTCTTCGGCTTTCCCTCGGGGGTAAACGGGTCAAGCATACGGTCAACTACGATATACGTTCCGATTCTCTCTCCCTCAAAGCGGTTGGTTGAATAAAAGAGGAAGAGCCCCGCCTCGTTTTTTACGATGTGCGAATCAATGGAAAACGGGTGAAGAAGCTGCTTTGCGTTTTCAAAAGGACCGAGCGGGTTATCCGCCGTTGCAACGTGCATAGTCTGTCTGTGACCGCCCCTGTCGGGCGTGTCGCCGAAAAACTCAAACGAGGTATACATATAAAACGTTCCGTCAAGCTCGATTACGCTCGGAGCCCAAAAGCCCTCGTGGCCCTCAACCGTCATAACGCGTCCCGCGAATTCCCAGCCGTCAAAAAGGCTGTCTGAATGATAGGCGTATATTCCGTCGTGACCCGTTGTATATATATAATATCTTCCGCCTGATTTGAATATATAAGGGTCAGCCTGACCGATATAATGCTCTTTGTTTATTTTTAAAAGATGCATAGCTTATTCCTTATCTTCTTTTTTCGCCTTTTCAGCCTTTTCTCTTGCGAGCTCCTCTTTTTCTTTATAGAACATATTTGCTTTAACGTAAACCTCTATAAAGCCGCGTATAACCTCGGCGAGCTCGCCCTCGCCGTAGCCTATCGGAAGAAGGTGCTCGTCGTCGTCGATAGCGAGCGGACCTCTTTCATAGTCGTTAAAGGTCGGCATAAGCGAATAGCCCGACTGCATTTTAACTATTGAAATAAGCGTATAATCGGCGGTCGCGTTTACGAAACCCGTCTTTTTTGTATAGCGCTCTATCGTTGAAACGTCTGACGCGTCGTTATGCTTTTTCGTGTAGCACGCTTCGATAACCTTTTCGATATAGCTTTCAAGCGCTTTATCCGTATAAGGCGCTTTAAGGAGCATAACGGTATCAATATCGGCGATTCCGTATTTATCGCTTTCGCCGCAGGGAATACCGATAAGATTTTCGTTTTCGTCAACGTAAACCGAAATTATATAAAATTCTCTTTCCATATTTACACCTTATTATTAATATTTATAAAATTATATAATACTTTGTTGAAAAATTCAATAATTAATGGTAATATTATTTCAGGTGATTAAATGAAAAAGGTGTTGATTACGGGCGGAGGAACGGGTATAGGTAAGGCGTGCGCCCTTCTTTTTAAAGAAAAGGGATACGACGTTCATATTACTTATAACAAAACTCTTCCCGATTATGACGGAGTAACGGCTCATAAATGCGACCTTAAAAGCGTAGAGGCTATTGGGGCGCTTTTCGGCGAAATCGGAGATATTGACGTTCTTGTAAATAACGCGGGGCTTGCGCTGATAAAGATGATAAACGACGTAACGCCTGAGGACTATGAAAGGCTTACCGCGGTAAACGAAAGAGCGGTATATTTCTGCTCAAAATACGCCGCGCTTTCAATGCTGAAAAAACACAGCGGAGCGATAATTAATATCTCGTCGGTATGGGGTGAGCGCGGAGCCTCGTGCGAAACTCTGTATTCAATGACCAAGGCGGGCGTAATCGGGCTTACGAAGGCGCTTTCTCAGGAGCTTGCGCCGTCGGATATTACGGTAAACTGCGTTACCCCGGGGATAATTGATACGAGAATGAACGGTATGTTTAAAAAGGAGGAACTCGAAAGGGAGGTCCCTCTCGGACGGCTCGGAACGCCCGCGGAGGTAGCCGAAGCCGTGCTATTCTTCGCCGAAAACTCCTACGTTACGGGACAGGTTCTCGGCGTTAACGGAGGGCTTGTATGAGCTACACCTACGAAAGACTCAGCGACGATATAAAAATCGCCGTAACGAGCGAGCACACCTTCGGTACGGACGCCGTTTTACTTGCCGCATTTGCGAATATCAAGCGTAAGGACAGAGCCCTTGATATGGGAACGGGCTGCGGAATTATTCCGTTTTTATGGCTTCGCGATAAGGAGCAGAGTACCGTTCACTGTCTTGATATTCAGGAAAACGCGATAGAACAGGTAAGGTCTTCAATAGAGTATAATTCGCTCGGAGAAAGACTTGTTCCCCATCTCTGCGATTTAAGGGAAATTGAAAAGGAATTCAGCCCTGAGGGATTTACCCTCGTTACTATGAATCCGCCGTATAAGCCGCTTAATACGGGCTTTGAATCCCTCGGCGAAAGCGCAAGAATAGCAAGGCACGAGGTCTGCTGTAATATTGAGGACGCCGTTAAGGCGGCTGCATATCTTCTCACCTACGGCGGAAGATTCTGTATGTGCCACCGCCCCGAAAGGCTCGTTGACGCGCTCAGTATTATGCGCGATTATAGAATCGAGCCGAAGCGCCTGAGATTTGTTATAGATAAGGAGGGCGAAGCGCCGTTTTTATTCCTCGTTGAGGGGAAGAAGGGCGGCAAGCCGTTTTTAAAGGTTGAAAAAGACCTTGTAATAAAAAACAGAGAAAGTAAGTTTTCAAAGGAAATGCTTGAAATATACGGCTCATACGCCGACGGCTACGAGGATAAGATAAGGTAGAAAACACTTTTTTGATATATTTTGTTTAAATCATTCTTGATTAAGGGGGAATAAAGATGTCAGGAAGAATTTCAGGCTCGAATAACGAACCGCTTAAAATTCAGTTTATAACCGACGTTCACTATTACTCACGCAAAAACGGTACCGAGGGTCCCGCCTACGAAAAGGAGGAAGCGAAAAGCCAGCAGGTAATCAAGGACAGCGACCTTGTTATCAAAAAGGGCTTCGATATGCTTTGCGAGGATAATTCTACCGATATTGTGGTTCTTGCGGGAGATACGACGAGAAACGGCGAATACACCTCTCACGAGGGAATAATCGACCTTCTTCACGATTTACAGAAAAGAGGGAAGAGGGTATACGTAATTACCGCTACCCACGATTACCGCGGCGAGGGCTACGGGCGCGGCTTCGAGGGCGACAGGGTACTTGAAATTCCCGCGGTTAAGGACAGAGCCGACCTCTGGGATATGTATTACGATTTCGGACCGAGCGAGGCTATTTCATACCACAGAGACTCAATGTCGTATGTCGTTCAGCTCGCCGACGGATACAGGCTTTTTGCCCTTAACGACGACTATAACTGTAAACCCGACGGCGAGGGTGGCTCAGGCTTTTCGGACGACTGTATGGCGTGGATAATGGAGCAGCTTGAGGACGCGAGGAAAAACGACCAGTACGTTATAGCTATGACTCATCATCCTATGATTTCTCCCTCTCCGTTTTATTCGATTATCGGAAGCGGGGATATGCAGAAGAATCACGAAAAAACGCGCGAAATCTTCGCAGACGCGGGGCTTCACTGTATGCTTACGGGCCATACCCACGTTCACGATATCGGCTACATAACAACCGAAAAGGGAAACCGCTTTTACGATATATCCTGCTCGGCGCTTATCGGCTGTCCCCCGAATTACAGAAATATTACCTTTGACCCGAAAAACGCTAAAATCGACGTTGAGACAGTAACGATTAAGGACGTCCCTGGCGTTGATACTAAGGGCGAGCCGTTTGATAAATATATGGAGGGCTTCTTCTTCGGAATGATAAGAAGAGTAATATGGGCTATGGGCTACGATATTGATACCCTTGCGCAGATGAGCCCCTCGTTTTCAATCCCGAGCGAGAAGATATATAATGCAAAGGCGCTCATTAAGCCCGTAGGAAAATTTCTCAATAAGCTGACTTTCAAGAAGATATGGAAGATAAGCAAAAAGGAAAACGGACTTTCAAAGGAAGACATTGAGGATATCAAGGACAATAAGGTAGTTGATTTTATTGTTGAGCTTGTAAAGAACCTCTACTGCGGCGATTCGCCCTATACTCCCGATACGAGGGAATATAAGCTTACCTGCGGATTTCTTAATATTATCGACAGCTTCCTTAATACAATCCGCCTTCCGATAGGTAAGTTCATTAAGGGCGCAAAGAGCGTACGCTCCCTCGTTGAGCCGCTTCTCTGGAACGACGGCTACTGCGACGCTGAGGCAACGCTTCCGCTCTATCCGCTTTATGACGAAAACAACCCCGCCCCCGCTGAGATGTTTGAAAAGAAGGAATTCAAGGATACGGTTAATCCGAGTAAGAAGGGACCGCTTATTCTTATTCTTCTTATCCTTGCGGTACTTGTTCTTCTTGCGCTTATTGTCGGAATAATCGCGCTTATCGTTATGGGAATTATTGCTTTAATCCATTTGTTTTAAAATAGTGGTTGCATTAATATACATTTCTTGTTATAATAATTTTGTTAATTATTTTTTTAAGGAGTAAAAGTTATGGCAGATGAAAAGAAAAAGCTTTCTCTCGGCGGTATAGACAGCGCTGCTGAGGAAAAGGGCTCGGGAATCAAGGCTTTATGGCAGTTCGTTAAATTCCTTGTTGTAAGCGGACTTGTAACTATTATCCAGCTTGTACTGGCTAACGTTCTTCCGTTCGTTTTCGATAAGGTAACGTCTCCTCTTCCGGGATTCTTACAGGGTATATTCGACCCGAACGTTGTATTCGACCCCTCAACTGCTGAGGGCGCAAAGCAGGTTGGAAAGTACGTTATTGACTCCGCAACGGGTAACCTCGGCGGCGTTATTGAAAACGGAGTAGTTATCGGCGGTATCGTTACCTGGGGATTCCTTCTTCCGTTCTTCCTTTCAAACCTTATTGCAAACATCTACGGCTTCTATCAGAATAAAAAGACTACCTTCAAGTCGGACGCTCCGTGGTATAATTTTGCAATTTATATCTTTATTATGATAGCTCTTATCCTCTTCTCAACCTGGTTCCAGGGCTGGCTTGTAGGACTTATCGCAAAGGCACCGTGGGCTTGGCTTAACGGTCTTGCAAGAACTATCGCGGGTCTTGCCGCAGGCTTTGTTCAGATGGTATTCCTCTTCCCGATGGAGAAGTTCGTGCTTCTTAAGGAGAAGAAGACTGACGACGAAGCGGTAGCGGAGGAAGCTGCGGAATAATTTAGCGTTTTTTAAAGCGGTACTGACCGTACCGCTTTAATTTTTACAGTGATGAAGGGAAAACAGTTTAATGAAATCGTATTTTAACAGATTATTACACAGCGAAAACAGCCCGAAAAAATGGGAGCTCGCTATATGGTGGGCAGCAAGAACGGTACTTATAGCAACCTTCGTTCACGCTCTGTTTTTCAACCGAAACGAAGACCATACAAAAATGGCGCTTCAGGTTTTCGGAAACCTGCTCGGCCAGTTCGTATGGGAAATTCTTATGATTTCTCCGAAGAAGAGCTTTTTAAGACATATTCCCGCTTATATCCAGGATATAATCGCTCCCGCTCTTATCGGCGGAAGCCTTTTCGGAGCCTATCTTAATTTCTATTACAGCGCTCCCGTTCTCGATATTATTATGCACGCGGTAGGCGGCGTTGCCTGTACTCTTATCGGCTACGAAATTATTACCGCTATGGAAAAGCGCGATATAGAAAGAGGCGATACAAGGTCGAGCGTTTCAATTATCGTTTTCGGAGCGTTTTGCTTCTCGTTCGTTGCGGGAAATATCTGGGAGCTCTTTGAATTCACAGCCGACCAGCTTAACCCCTCGGCTCCGGGCGACGCGCAGCATTGGTCCTACGACCTTGCCGTTCAGGCTATCGAGGAAGCGAAAAAGGTTGGAAAAACTATTGATTTACCTAACTTTATCCCCCATAGAGATCCCGTAAGATACGGCGTTATAGATACGATGGAGGATATGATTTGTAATACCGTCGGCGGATTTATCGGCTGGGTTATCTTAAAAATCGTTCCCTATCATCACAGAGAAGAAAACAAAAAGGTTAAGGAATTAACAAAAGTTAAATAAAGATTTTACCCGACGTGAGCAGCGCGTCGGGTTTTTTGTTGCATTTTTTTACAGACGGTTGTATAATGGAATTTAAGGAGTGATGTTTATGGGTAAAGCATTAAAGAAAAATACGTATACGGGCCGCGAGGCGGCTATGTATCTCGTAGGTCTCGGCGGACAGAATATGATTTATAATATCATAGCTACGGGACTTTATTACTATTTTCAGAACGTAATCTGTCTTAACGCTATCGCGCTTGGCTGGATTATGGCGCTCGCGAGAGTGTGGGACGCAATCAACGACCCGATGATGGGAACTATCGTTGATAAGACGAAAACTAAATGGGGTAAATGCAGACCCTACCTTCTTTTCGTTCCGCCCGTAGTTTGCGTTATAACAATCGCAACCTTCCTTAACGGTAACTACGCCGTTGCGGAAAGAGCGGGGGATACGTCAAAGATGGTACTCATTACCGCGTGGGCTGCTATTTCATATATCCTATGGGGTATGAGCTACACTATCGGCGATATTCCGCTGTGGGGTATTATTCCGCGTATGACCGAGGACGAGGGCGACCGCGCAAAGCTCATTTCGCTTGCAAGAATTTTTGCGTCAATCTTCGGCGCAACTATGGTAGTAGGTATTATCCCTATTTCTCAGGCGTTTAATGGCCCTGAAACCCCGAACGCGCAGAAGGGCTTTATCCTCGCGGGAATTATAACCACGGTTGTCGCGTCGATTCTCTTTGAGCTTGCGGGAATCGGAACTAAGGAAAGAGTTCCCGTAACCGAGGAAACGAAGACTATGAAGGAAAGCTTTAAGCTTATGTGGAGCTGTAAGCCCTTCAGAAGAATTCTTATCTCGGGCGTTCTGCGTGCGCCTATCCAGCTTATGACTATCGTTGTTATGACTCTTTTCACTTACTATTACTGCGACGGCGATATGAATAAGGCGTTCGATTTTACTAATAAGAAAATGCTTGCAATCCTTCTTATAATCGCGGGCGGCTTCTTTATCGGCCAGTTCGGTATTATGGGCGTTTTCCCGTATCTTATAAAGAAAATTGACGTTAAAACGCTTTACAATCTTTCGGCGTTTGCGGGTATTCCGACGGGACTTATCTATCTTCTTTATAAGCTCCATCCGACCGAGCTCGACCAGGTTAAGTACGTTGCTATTCTCGGCGTGCTTATCTTAGTAGCGGGCGCAGGCTTCGGACTTGTAATGGTATGCCAGTCGATGATGATTGCCGACTGTATCGACTATGAGGAATTCCACAACGGCTTCCGTCCCGACGGTATATTCTTCTCGGGACAGAGCTTTATCACTAAGCTTTCGGCGGGTATTTCCTCAATTATTTCCGCGTATGTATATAACTACGTAGGCTATACAGGAAAGAATATTGACGATATGAATCAGGCGCTTGCAACGGGCGCGAAGCATTTTGCAACGGATTATCAGAATTACGCTTCGGCTATGTGGTTCCTTCTTACGGTACCCGCAGCAATCGGTATGATTATTGCGGTTCTTCCGACTCTCAAGTATGAGATTACGAAGAGCGACCACGACAGTATGCTTAAAGCGCTTATTGAAAAGCACGAAGCGGATAAAGCCGAAAGAGAGACGGAATAACAAAAAAATAAAAAGGCTGTCAGCGACAGCCTTTTATTTTTTATACCAATACCTTTGAAAGGAAGTCTATAAGACGGGGATTTTTCGGATTTTCGAAAAACTCGTCGGGTGTATTTTCCTCTAAGATTTTTCCGTCCGCCATAAATACGACGCGCGAACCTACCTCTTTTGCGAAGCCCATTTCGTGGGTAACGACCGCCATCGTCATTCCGCTTTTTGCGAGGTCCTTCATAACCTGTAATACCTCGCCTACCATTTCGGGGTCAAGGGCGGAGGTCGGCTCGTCAAAAAGCATTACCTCGGGCTCCATACAAAGCGCGCGTACAATAGCGACCCTCTGCTTCTGACCGCCCGAAAGCTGAGCGGGGTAGGCGTCAGCCCTGTCGGCAAGCCCTACCTTTTCAAGAAGCTCCATAGCCTTCGCCTCAGCCTCTTCCTTTGATTTTTTAAGAAGCTTCATCGGCGCGACAGTAAGGTTTTTAAGTACCGTCATATTAGGGAAAAGATTGAAGTGCTGGAATACCATTCCCATTTTCTGGCGGTGGAGGTTGATGTTTACCTTTCGGTCTGTAATATCCGTGCCCTCAAAGATTATCTGTCCGCCCGTGGGGATTTCAAGAAGATTTAAGGAACGAAGGAAGGTCGATTTTCCCGAGCCTGAGGGGCCTACGATAACTACAACCTCGCCCCTGTGAATTTCGGTAGTTACGCCGTCAAGCGCATGTACCGTGCCTTCGATGTAGTGCTTTTCAAGGTCTGTTACTTTGATAATTGTATCATCTGTCACTCTTCCTCAGCCTCCTTTCAAGCCTGCTTACAAGCGAGGTTAAAATCATTACCGTAACGAGATAAATAATTGCTACGGTAAACAGGGGAATGAAATACATAAACGTTCTTCCCGCTACAATATTTCCCGCCTTTGTCAAATCCATTACGCCGACGTAACCCGCAACAGAGGTCTCTTTTAAAAGGGCTATGAACTCATTTAAAAGGGTGGGGAGTACAGCCTTGAACATCTGGGGAATGACTATCGTTTTCATAGTCTGAAAGTAGTTGAAGCCGAGGCTTCGTCCCGCCTCGAACTGTCCGTTATCAATACTCATAATACCCGCGCGGAATATCTCGGCAACATATGCGCCCGAGTTAATACCGAAGGCGAATATACCGACGAGAACGCCGTTATCCGTTGATACAAAGATAACGAAATACGATATCATAAGCTGAACAACAACGGGAGTTCCGCGTATAACGGTAAGGTAGATTTTACATATTGCGTTAAGAAAACCGAGAATATAGTAGCCCGCGCCGCCTCTGAGCTTCATAGCCTCCTTGTTTTTATCAAACGAGGTTCTTATAGCGGCTATAACAACGCCTATAATAACGCCGAGAAGCAGCGCGCCTCCCGTTATTTTAAGCGTGTTGAGGAAACCGTCTACAAGCTTCATATAGCGGTTATCCTCAAAGAATACAAATTTAAAATCTTCAACAAGTGAAAGTGTAAAAGTATTCATATTATACTTATTCCTTTACAGCGAAAATTAGGGCGGAGCATTTCCGCCCTAATAATATTTGTTTAAAATTATTCAGCAGGGATGTACTTATCTACGATACCCTTAACTGTTCCGTCAGCGATGAGCTCTTTGAGCGCGCCGTTAACCTTTTCCTGAAGCTCGGTGTCGTCCTTGTTAAAGCAGATAGCATAGTCCTCTTCAACATACGCGGTTTCAAGAATCTTGAGTCCTTCGTTAGCCTTTACATAGCTCTTTGCGGGCTCGTTGTCGATGATAACGCAGTCAACCTTGCCCGAAAGAAGAGCCTGAACTGCAACAGCGCCGTTATCGAACTTGGTAATATTCTCTTCGCCGTAGTCGCCTGAAGCGTAGATGTCGCCCGTAGTTGAGGTCTGAACGCCGATTTTCTTTCCGTTTACGTCGTCAATAGACTTAATATCGGAGTCCTCTTTAACGATTACAACCTGAACGCCCTTTGCATAGGAGTCAGAGAAGTTAACGCTCTTAAGACGCTCGTCTGTTACGGTCATGCCTGCCATACCCATATCGTACTTGCCTGCCTGAACGCCGGGGATGATTGAATCGAACGCAACGTCCTCAATCTTAAGCTCCATACCGAGCTTGTCGGCGATTGCCTGAGCGATTTCAGCGTCGATACCTACGATAGACTCGCCCTCGTGGAATTCATAGGGAGGGAATTCGGCGTTAGTTGCCATAACGAGTGTTTCCTTTGCTGCCTCTGTGGGAGCTGCGGTTGTGGTTTCGTCTGTGCTGCCGCCATTAGCGCAAGCTGCTAATACTCCTGCTATAACCGCAACTACAGCGAGTATCGCTAAGATTTTTTTCGTGTTCTTTTTCATGATTTGTTCTCCTTTTGGAATTAATTTTTATACATTGTTTTTGTATGAATATACTATAACACCGCCGAAAACCCTTGTCAATAGGCAATTTTGAATATTCGTAAAATAAATATTTATACAAAAATTCGGCATAAACTGTATACGGATATGAGGAATTCTTTTGTGTATTTTTAACAAAAGGAGCCTGTTTTAGCAAATTAACACTTTACTTTGGTAAAGAAATAAAGTATAATGAATTCGCAATATATAATGTTATTAATCATTATAATTAAGAAAAGGAGATTAAAAAATGAGTGACAAAACTGTTGAAAAGAAATCAGGCGGCAAAAAGGCGGGCTTTATAATTATAGGTATAATTGCTCTTCTTGCAATTGTTATAACGGCTTACTTTACTGCGGTGCCTGACGCTAACCCGATTAAAAAGGCGGCTGAAAGCGAAACCCAGGCCGCTGAAGAATCCGACCTTGCATATATCCAGGGCAAGGGCAACCTTATTATAGGTATTACTATTTTTGAACCGATGGATTATTATGAGAACGGCGAGCTTACGGGCTTTGAGGTTGAATTCGGTAAGGCTGTATGCGAAAAGCTCGGCGTAGAGCCTAAGTTCCAGGAGATTTCGTGGGAAGCTAAGGAAACCGAGCTTGCGGCTAAGAATATCGACTGTATCTGGAACGGACTTACTATTACTCCCGAAAGACAGGAAGCTATGTCAATCTCTGCCCCCTATATGAATAATAAGCAGGTTATTATCTGTAAGAAGGAAAACGCCGAGGCGTTTGCAACGGCAGGCGCTCTTGAAGGCAAGACCGTAGTTGCCGAGAAGGAATCCTATGGCGAGGAAATTGCTCAGTCAGAGGATTATGCAGATTTCTTCGGTAAAGCGAACTACGTTGCGGTACAGGATATGAAGACCGCTCTTATGGAGGTTAAGTCGGGTACTGCGGACGCAGCCGTTATCGACTACGTAACGGGTATAGGCTCACTCGGCGAGGGCTCAAGCTATGAGGACCTTGCAATCGTTGAAAAGTCATTTGCAGACGAGCAGTACGGTATTGCTTTCCGTAAGGGCAGCGATGTTACCGAGACTGTAAACAAGGCTATTGAAGAGCTTAAGGCTGACGGAACTCTTAAAAAGATTGCCGAAAAGTATAATCTCGGCGAGCAGCTTGCATAACAGCATTTAATTATTAATATCTGCAGGCAGAAGTAATTCTGCCTGCTTTGTTTGCAGGAGAATACTATGGATTTTTCAACTATAACAGCCGAGCTGTTAAAAGGCTTTTGGGAAAACGTCAGGCTTTTCGGACTGACGCTTGTTTTTGCTCTGCCCTTAGGACTTGTAATCAGCTTTTGCTCTATGTCTAAATTCCTTCCGCTTAAATGGCTTTCAAAGACCTTTGTATGGATTATAAGAGGTACTCCTCTTATGCTTCAGCTTTTCATTGTATTTTATGTTCCGGGAATAGTTTTTAATACGCCTATGAAAACAAGATTCATGGCGGCGCTTGTTGCGTTTGTTATTAACTACGCCGCGTATTTTTCGGAAATATACAGGGGCGGAATCGAAAGCATACCCGTCGGTCAGCAGGAGGCGGGGCTTGTTCTCGGTATGACAAAGTCCCAGATTTTCTTTAAGGTAACCTTAATGCAGGTTGTTAAAAAGATTATTCCGCCGATAAGTAATGAAATAATTACGCTTGTAAAGGACACCTCGCTTGCAAGAGTTATCGCGGTATCCGAAATAATTATGATGGCAGACCGCTTTACCGCGAGGGGACTTATCTGGCCGCTATTCTATACGGGCGTTTTCTTCCTTGTATTTAACGGAATTCTTACCGTTCTTTTCGGAAGGATTGAAAAGAAGCTTGATTATTACAGGAGTTAAGATATGGCAGTATTAGAGGTAAAAAATATACATAAAACCTTCGGGAAGCACGAGGTATTAAAAGGAATAGACTTTGAGCTTGAAAAGGGCGAGGTGCTCTCGATTATAGGCTCCTCGGGCTCGGGTAAGACTACGCTTCTTCGCTGTATTAACTTTCTTGAATTCGCCGAAGAGGGAACGATTACCGTAAACGGCGAGGAGATATATAAAGGCGAAGCCGAAAACAAGCATAAGGATAAGGAGCTCAGAGAAAAAAGACTTCATTTCGGTCTTGTTTTTCAGCAATTCAATCTTTTTCCTCAGTATTCGGTTATGCAGAATTTAACTCTCGCGCCCTCGCTTGATAAGATGGGAACTAAAGAGGAACTCGAAAAAAAGGCAATGGCTCTTCTTGAAAGAATTAATCTTACCGACAAGGCTGACTTTTACCCCTGTCAGCTTTCGGGCGGTCAGCAGCAGAGGGTTGCTATCGCGCGGGCGCTTATGATGGAGCCCGATATTCTCTGTTTCGACGAGCCTACCTCGGCGCTTGACCCCGAGCTTACGGGCGAGGTGCTTAAGGTAATAAAAAGCCTTAAGGATACGGGCAGTACGATGATAGTAGTTACCCACGAAATGGAGTTCGCAAAAAACGTTTCCGATAAGATAATCTTTATGGCTGACGGCGTAGTTGAAGAGGCGGGAACGCCCGCCGAGGTATTTGAAAATCCGAAGAGCGAAAAAACTAAAAGTTTTTTAGCAAATTCTCTTGAAAAATTTTAAATTATAGTTATAATAAGGTTGCTTTTTGAGCGACCTTATTTTATTATATAAATAGCAAATACTATGGGGGCGAGCCTATGGATTACAAGTATTATTTTAAATATTCAACCGACGGGAAAAATTCAAAGATAACAAATAAGCCAAACGACGATTTTTCCTTTTATATGGAAGAGAGAATTAATTCCTTAAAGCTCATTTTAGAACCGAAAACGCCCGTAAAGATTATTGAATTCTACGTTCAGCTTGACTATAAGTTCAACGACGATTCAAAGTTTTTTGCAAACGGCTTTCAGTCATGGACGGATACAAAGGAATTCACACGCGACGAGACGGTATCCGACCTTAACAGAATAGGAAAGAGCCCCTACGGCAAGATGTTCGGTATGAAATACGTAGGCGACTATACCTTTATCCATACCGATTATAAAAAGGGTCAGTTTCATTCCCACGGCTTCGCCTATGTAAGAAACGGTAACGCTATCGACCTCTTCGGCTCTCTTACCGACAGAACGGGATATACTCTTATTTATGCCGACATGCATAAGGATACAATGCGTTTTTCCAAAGACCTTGACGGCATAGTTATTGATAAGCCTTACGAGATTCTTAATTTATTTATTACGGGCGGGGAATATGACGAGGTATTCGACGAATACTTTAACGAAATGGGTATTAAACCGCTTACAAATAATAAGATTAAGGGTTATACCTCATGGTATAATTATTACCAGAATATAAGCGAGGAGATTATTCTTCGAGACCTTAAATCCCTTTCAGCTCAGAAGGAATATGTAAATACCTACCAGGTTGACGACGGATATGAAACGATGGTAGGCGACTGGCTTCTTGTTGACGGAAAAAAGTTCCCTCACGGTATGAAGCCGATTGCCGACGCTATCCACGAGCAGGGATTTAAGGCGGGGCTCTGGCTTGCTCCCTTCGGAGCGCAGAAGGGCTCCCGCCTCGTTAAGGAGCACCCTGACTGGCTAATTAAGGACGAGAAGGGAAAGCCCGTACCCGTGGGTCATAACTGGGGCGGCTTTTATGCGCTTGATATATATAACGACGACGCAAGACAGTATATTAAGGACGTATTTCACGAGGTGCTCGACGTATGGGGCTTTGATATGGTTAAGCTCGATTTCCTTTACGCGGCGTCCGTGCTTCCTATCCACGGTAAGACGAGGGGCGAAATCGCTTACGATTCAATAGACCTTCTCCGCGAGTGCGTAGGGGATAAGGAAATCCTCGGCTGCGGCGTTCAGCAGATGCCCTGCTTCGGTAAGGTTGAGTATATGAGAATAGGACCCGATATGGCGCTCTGGTGGGAGCATAAGCTGCTGAGAAAAAATATGCACCGCGAGGACGTATCTACTCCGAACGCAGTACATAACAGTATTTACCGCCGCTGCCTTAACGGAAGAGCCTTTCTCTGTGACCCTGACGTTTTCCTTCTCAGAAGGGATAATATTGAATTTACCTTTGAGCAGCAAAAGGCGCTCGCAAAATTTATTAAGCTTTTCGGCGGCGTTTTGTTTATGAGCGACGATATTTCTCAGTATAATGACGAGCAGCTTGAGGTATTCAAGGACGTACTCAGCGACGACGACTGTAAGGTTACCAATGTTGTTGAAAACAATAACAGAGTATATATCGACTACGTTCAGAACGGCGAGCCCCATATCCTCGCGTTTGATATTAACACAGGAACAATTTATTAAGGTGAAAAAATGAAAAACTTAGCTTATTATAACGGCGAAATATCCGAAATTGAAGAGATGAAAATACCGCTTACGGACAGAGCGTGTTATTTCGGCGACGGTATTTATGACGCAACCTACGCCCATAATCATAAGCTCTTCGACCTTGAAGCGCATCTCAGCCGTTTTTATAACAGCGCAAGACTTCTTGATATTAACATCCCCGTCGAAAAAGAGGAGCTGAGACAGCTTTTAAAGGAGCTCGTTTTAAAGGTCGACTCACCCGAGCAGTTTGTGTATATGCAGTGCTCCCGTGGAAGCGGAATAAGGTCTCACGCTTACGACGACGGAATCAAGGGCAACCTGTGTATTATGCTTACCGACGAAAAGGTCAGGGATACCTATGAGCCGATAGACGTTATAACCTTTGAGGATAAACGCTTTTACTACTGTAATATAAAAACGCTCAATTTAATTCCCTCCTGCCTTGCAAGTAAAAAAGCAAAGAAGAATAACTGCGACGAGGCGATATTCGTAAGAGACGGAATAGTTACCGAATGCGCTCATTCAAACGTTTCAATTTTCAAGGACGGAGCGGTTATTACTCATCCCCTTGACGACAAGGTGCTTCCCGGCACGGCGAGAATAAGGCTTCTCGCCTTTGCAGAAAAGCTCGGTTATAAGGTGGAGGAAAGGGAATACGCCCTTGACGAATTAATGAACGCCGACGAGGTTATCGTTCATTCAACGGGCTCGTTTTGTATTCCCGTTAAAACGGTTGACGGCGTTTCGGTCGGCGGAAAGGCGCCCGAAATGCTGAAAAGGATTCAGGACGCGTTAGTCGCCGATTTTGAAGAACAATGTAAATAAGAGAAAAGGGATGGATTTAATCCATCCCTTTTTTATTTTGTCTTTACTGATTTTACCTTACTCCAATTTGAGTAATAGATTTTGTTTCCTGATTTTTTATATGCCCTTATGCGTACGTAGTATTTTTTCTTCGCCTTGAGCTTCTTTACCGTTTTTTTAGTTCCCGTCGCCTTTACGGTCTTTTTCCCCTTCATATTCTTTTTCAGCGAATACTGAATCTGATAGCCCGTAGCGCCGCTTACCTTCTTCCATTTAACCGTAAACTGTTTTTTACCCGCAATCAGCTTTGATACAGCCGTTGCCTTTACGGTTATTTTTACAGGTGCTGCGGGAGTAACCGCGGGGCTTTGTTTATAATGAGTCGGAATTTTTTCGCTTGTTTTGTTACCCGAAATATCGTAAGCGCCCGTTCCCTCGTGGGTCGGCGTTACGGGGTTAAGCGAATCAAATAAGCCCGAGGTAAAGGTTATTTCGTCTATGCAGATTTCGCGGTGGAAGCCGAAGCCCGAGTCAACCTGACTCAGCGGGGTGTAGAATCTGTGATAAGCTATAAAGCATTTTCCGCTTTTCGGGATATAAAGAACGCTCTGGTGTCCCGTTCCGAGTATTCCCGCGCTCTCGTTTTTACTGAGAAGCGTACCCTTATTATAGATTTTTCCGCCGAGCGATGACGAATAGCCCCAGTTAATATGGTAGTTTTCACTTCCCGTGTCGTCGCAGCTCCAGGTATAGTAATACATACTGCCCTTTTTGAAAACCGCTATGCTTTCGCGGAAATCGTTGAGTCCCGTAAGAAGCCTGAAGCTTGATTTATCAACGCTCGTCATATTACTGCCGAGCTTTACCGTAGCCGCCGAGCCGTTACCGAAAAGAAGATATGAGGTTCCGTCATCGTCGGTGAAAACCGCGGGGTCAATTACCTGTCCCGAAAAGCCGATACCGCTTTCCTCAAGCAGTTTCGGATAAAGAATCGGGGCGCTGAGCGCCGTAAACGGTCCGCTGGGGGAGGACGCCCATGCAACGCCTATTGCCATACCGTTTCCGTAAAGCGAGGAGTATTCGCTCTTTATTGCTCCGCAGTAATAGAAATAGTATTTTCCGTTTTTGCCCTCAATAGCGGGAGCCCAGGCGTTTCCGTCCGACCAGGGGGATACCGCGATATTAACGCCCTGAGCGTTCTTTTTCTGAGTTTTATCTTTTGTATCGAGGATAACTCCCTCGTCAATCCAGTTAACGAGGTCGAGCGAGGAAAAGGCGTGGAACTGACTTCCACCCCAGCCCGCTATTCCGTCGGTTGTCGGATAGAGCCAGAAACGCCC
>CAMVRG010000013.1 GCA_947169815.1 uncultured Clostridia bacterium
CAAATTCTTTGTCTGAAATATTTAAATTTTATTTTGAACAAAAAGTATTCCTACGACGGAATGATGGAGCTCGCGAAAGAGAGCGGCGAGTTCAGAGAGCTTGATACTAACGCGCCCGAATTTCTCGCTCCCGATAATATGCTCAGCGCGATAAGAGAATATCTCAACGAACCCGGGCTTCCCGTCGGTACGGTTATCAATTCCGTTTATCACTCGCTTGCAAAGGCTTACGCATACGTTATAAGAGAGATTGAAAGAATATGCGATAAAACTGTTGAAACGGTTAATATAGTCGGCGGAGGGTGTAAGGATAAATACCTGAATCAGCTTACCGCTGAGTATACGGGAAAGCGCGTTCTCGCGGGTCCCGTTGAAGCAACCGCAACTGGAAATATTATCTCTCAGCTTCTTTATTCAAAAGAGGTCGCCTCGCTTGAAGAGGCAAGAGAGCTTGTTAAATCATCGTTCAGTATTACGGAGGTAAAGTAATGTCATATACGGAAGCTAAAAGTTTTTATGAAAAATACGGCGTTGATACCGAAAAAGCCCTTGAAAAGATTAAAGGCGCTTCAATTTCGCTCCACTGCTGGCAGGGCGACGACGTAAGAGGCTTTGATACAGACCCGACAAAGCCCCTAACGGGCGGTATTCAGACAACGGGGAATTATCCGGGAAGAGCGAGAACGCCCGAGGAATTAATGGCGGATATCGACGAGGTGATTAAGCTCGTACCCGGTAAAATAAAAATGAATCTTCACGCCTCCTACGCGATTTTTGACGAGGAAAATCCGTGGGTTGACCGCGATAAATTAGAGCCGAAGCATTTTAAAAAGTGGGTTGATTTCTGTAAGGAAAGAGGGCTCGGCTGTGACTTTAACCCGACCTTCTTCTCACACCCGAAATGCGACCCGCTGACTCTCGCGTCCCCGAACGTGGAAACGCGAAAATTCTGGATTGAGCACGGTAAGGCGTGTATACGTATTTCACAGTATCTTGCCGAGGAACTCGGCGAGCCCTGCGTAATGAATATCTGGACGGGCGACGGCTTTAAGGATATCCCCGCCGACAGAATAGGACCGCGCGAGAGATACCGCGAAAGCATTGACGAAATCCTTTCCGAGCCTTATGATTTTAATCTCGTTAAGCCGACGATTGAGAGTAAGGTTTTCGGTATCGGAGTTGAGGCGTATACCGTAGGCTCCGCTGAATTTGCGCTCTCATACGCGGCGATGAATACGGATAAATGCATTCCGCTTATGGATAACGGCCACTATCATCCTACCGAGGTAGTAAGCGATAAAATCCCCGCGCTTCTTGCGTTCTTCCCCGAAATCGCCTTACATATTACAAGACCTATCCGCTGGGACAGCGACCACGTCGTACTCTTTGACGACGAAACGAAAGAGATTTGCCGCGAGATTGTACGCTGCGGCGGACTTGACGGAAGGGTAGATATGGCGCTCGATTATTTCGACGCGAGTATTAACCGTATTTCCGCATGGGTAACGGGCGTAAGAAACGTTCAGAAATCGCTTCTTTTCGCGCTTCTTCAACCGAATGAAGAGCTGAAAAAAATGCAGGACGAAAGCGATTTCACTCAGCTTATGGTCGCTCAGGAGGAGCTTAAAACGGCGCCGTTTTACGACGTATGGAAGGAATATCTTGAAAGAGAAAACAAGCCGTACGAATACTATGACGAGATTAAACGCTATGAAGAGGAGGTACTCAGTAAAAGATGAAAAATATATTTGACGCACCGTTTGTAAGAGAGATGTGCGAAACCACGGCTAATATGTACCGTCTCGGCTGGGACGAGAGAAACGGCGGTAATATAAGCTATATGCTTGATGAAAAAGAGGTAGGGGAATACCTTGATTTAAATAACGTTATCCGTACTATACCGACGGGCTTCAAGGCGGATGAGCTTATCGGAAAAATCTTTATAGTAACGGGTACGGGAAAATACTTTAAAAACGTTGAAAAAGACCCCGAAAACAATCTCGGAATTATCCGTATTGCAAAGGACGGAGAAACCGCCGAGCTGCTCTGGGGCTATTCCGACGGGGGACAGTTTACCTCCGAGCTTCCCGCCCATCTTATGAGCCATATATCAAGGCTTTCGGTTAACCCCGAAAACAGAATTATTATGCACTGCCACCCCGATAATACGCTTGCCTTTACGCAGGTACACGAGATGGACGAAAGAAAGGTAACGCGTACGCTCTGGAAACAGATGACCGAGAGTATCGTCGTATTCCCCGACGGAATAGGCGTTCTTCCGTGGATGGTCTGCGGAACTAACGATATCGGAATCGCTACCGCCGAAAAGATGAAAAAGTACAGACTCGTAATCTGGACGCTCCACGGAATTTACGGCGCGGGTAAGGATATGGATGAAACCTTCGGGCTTATCGAAACCGTTGAAAAGGCGGCTATTCAGTATATGCTTACCGCTCATCTTCCGAAGGTAAATACTATAACCGACGATAATTTAAGAGCGCTCGCGAAACGCTTTGATTTAGATTACCGTAAGGATTTTCTTGACTGATAAAAAGAGGCTGACTCACAAAAGTGAGGCAGCCTCTTATATTAGTTTTTCCATATATATCATATCGTAGTAGCGGTTGAATTTATAACCGCTGTTTTTAAAAATGCCGACGGTTTTGTAGCCCATATGCGCGTGAAATTCGGGGCTGTTATTCGTTAGGTATTCGTCCTCGTTATCCGTCTGAGCAATACAGGCGTAAAGCTGTTTTATCCCCATAGCCTTAAGCCGTTTTTCAAGCTCGCCGTAAAGCGCCTTCCCGATTCCGCATTTAGTTGAAGAGGGGGAGAGGTAAACCGTAACCTCGGCGCAGTGGTCGTACGCTGCCCTGTCGATAAACGGATGAGCGTATGCGAAGCCGAGGGGCTTTCCGTCACCTTCCGCTACGAGATAGGGGAATCTTTTAGTAATGCTGTTTATCCTTCTCTCAAATTCCGAAACGTCGGGTACCTCGATTTCAAATGAAATTGCCGTATCGGTAACGTAGTAGGAATATATTTTTAGTAAAGCCGCGGCGTCACTTATCCTGACGTCTCTTATATTTATATCCATATTATACCTCTCAGCTCAGTAAATCGCTTAGCGTTTTTGAATAGAAAAAGTCATATATCATTTTATTGTATTCGCTCCACATCGGAAGCGTTTCACACTTTTCAGCCCTCGGGCATTTATCCGCGTCCTTGCTGAGACACGCAACGATAGCGAGCGTTCCCTCGGTTACCTCAAGTATCTCGCCGACAGAGTATTCCTCGGGCTTTCTTGAAAGCTTATAGCCGCCGCCCTTACCGCTTACGCCCTTTAAAAGCTTTGCGCTTACAAGCTCCTTTACAATTATTTCAAGATATTTTTTTGATATGCCCTGACGCTCGGCTATTTCTTTGAGGGGGATATAGCTATCGGTATTCTGTTTTGCGATATCAAGCATTACCCTGAGAGCGTAACGTCCCTTTGTTGAAATCATTTTGTGCTCCTTTCACAGTTTTTACCTATTATACCACAGGGTAAATAGGTAAATCAACACAAATTTTATTTACCTATTGACATAGTAGGCGAATAGGATTATAATGAACACAACAAAACGAAAGGAGAAACGCCTTGAAAATTTATGCTGATAACGCCGCTACAACGAAGATGAGTAAGGCGGCTGTCGATACAATGACAATGTGTATGAACGAATACTACGGAAACCCCTCGAGCCTCTATACGATAGGCCAGCTCGCCAAGGAAAAGCTCGAGGAGGCGCGATGTTGTATTTCAAAGATAATTAACGCCGAGCCCCGCGAGTTATTATTTACCTCGGGCGGAAGCGAAGCGGATAATCAGGCGCTCCTTTCGGCGGCTGAAATCGGAAAAAAGAAGGGGAAAATGCATATTGTTTCCTCCGCTTTTGAGCATCACGCGATTTTGCATACGCTTGAAAAGCTTGAAAGGGAGGGCTTTGAGGTAACTCTTCTTCCCGTTCACGAAAACGGAATCGTAAGAGCTGAGGAGCTTGAAAAGGAAATCAGAAACGATACCTGCCTCGTAACTGTTATGACGGCGAATAATGAAATCGGAACGATTCAGCCGATAAAGGAAATCGGAGAAACCTGTAAAAAGCACGGAGTTCTTTTCCATACCGACGCAGTTCAGGCGGTAGGCCATCTCAGTATTGACGTAAAGGAAATGAATGTCGATATGCTTTCAGCTTCGGCTCATAAATTCCACGGTCCCAAGGGAGTCGGCTTCCTCTATTTTAAAAAGGGAACGCCGCTAACGAGCCTTATCGAGGGCGGAGCGCAGGAAAGAGGAAAAAGAGCGGGAACGGAAAATCTCCCCGCAATTATGTCAATGGCTGCCGCGCTTTCAGAGTCGGTTGCCGAAATGGATGAAAACAATAAGCATAAGGCTGAAATAAGAGATTATATTATCAAAGGGCTGAGCGAGATTCCCCACAGCGCGCTCAACGGCGACGAAAAAAAGCGGCTTTCGGGAAATATCAATTTCAGCTTTGAGGGAATAGAAGGAGAGTCAATTCTCATTCTTCTTGACCAGAAGGGAATAAGCGCCTCCTCGGGAAGCGCCTGTACCTCGGGCTCCCTCGACCCGAGCCACGTCCTTCTTTCTATCGGAAGAATTCACGACGTCGCTCACGGCTCGCTTCGCTTAAGCCTTGGCGAGGATATAACTCTTGAGGAAGCCGACTATATAATCGAAAACGTAAAAGAAATTGTAGCGCATTTAAGAAGCTTCTCTCCCGTCTGGCGTGATTTACAGGACGGAAAGAAGGAATATATCTTAAAATAAGGAGGTATCAATATGGCTTTATACAGCGAAAAGGTAATGGACCATTTTCTTAACCCGAGAAACGTCGGAGTTATCGAGGACGCTGACGCAATAGGCGAGGTCGGTAACGCAAAATGCGGCGATATTATGAAAATGTATCTTAAAATAGAAAACGGAATTATCGTCGACGTAAAGTTTGAAACCTTCGGATGCGCGAGCGCGATAGCCTCAAGCTCGATGGCTACTGAAATGATTAAGGGAAAGCCTTTAAGCGAAGCCGAGGCGCTTACGAATAAAGCCGTAACCGAGGCGCTCGACGGACTTCCCGCACATAAAATCCACTGTTCGGTGCTTGCCGAGGAGGCAATAAAGAAAGCGCTCGAATATTACTATAACAATAATAAAGGAGAATAATATGAGTTATAAATTTGAAACCCTGCAGCTTCACGTAGGGCAGGAGCAGGCGGACCCCGCTACCGATTCAAGAGCGGTTCCGATATATCAGACAACCTCTTACGTATTCCATAATTCACAGCACGCCGCCGACCGTTTCGGTCTTGCAGACGCAGGCAATATTTACGGAAGGCTTACAAACTCAACTCAGGACGTACTCGAAAAAAGAGTAGCGGCGCTTGAGGGCGGAAGCGCGGCGCTCGCAGTATCCTCGGGAGCGGCGGCGATTACCTATACTATTGAGGCGCTCGCGGCAAACGGCGGACATATCGTAGCGCAGAAGACGATTTACGGCGGAAGCTATAATCTTCTTTCCCATACTTTACCGCAATACGGTATTGACACAACCTTCGTTGACGCGCATAATATAAGTGAGATTGAAGGCGCGATTAAGGATAATACGAGAGCAATCTATCTTGAAACTCTCGGAAATCCGAACAGCGATATTCCCGATATTGACGCGATTTCCGAGCTCGCTCATAAATACGGGCTTCCCGTTGTAGTGGATAATACCTTCGGAACGCCCTATCTTATAAGACCTATTGAGCACGGCGCGGATATAGTAGTCCATTCGGCTACAAAATTCCTCGGCGGCCACGGAACGACCCTCGGCGGAATCATAGTCGAGTCGGGAAAATTCAACTGGAAGGAAAGCGGAAAGTACCCGAATATCGCCGAGCCCAATCCGAGCTATCACGGCGTATCGTTTTACGACGCGGTCGGACCCGCAGCTTTCGTAACCTATATAAGGGCTATACTTCTCCGCGATACGGGAGCGGCGATTTCGCCGTTCAACGCCTTCCTTCTTCTTCAGGGAATTGAAACGCTTTCCTTAAGGCTTGAAAGACATGCCGAGAATACGAAGAAGGTTGTTGAATATCTTGTAAATCATCCCCAGGTTGAAAAGGTTAACCACCCCTCGCTCCCCGACCATCCCGATAACGCGCTTTATAATAAGTATTTCCCGAACGGCGGAGCCTCAATTTTTACCTTTGAAATCAAAGGTACTCAGAAGGAGGCATGGGAATTTATAGACGCTCTTAAAATCTTCTCGCTTCTTGCAAATGTTGCAGATGTAAAGAGCCTTGTAATTCACCCCGCGTCAACCACTCACTCACAGCTTTCAACGGAAGAGCTTGCGGAGCAGGGAATATTTGAAAATACTATCCGTCTTTCAATCGGAACGGAGCATATCGACGATATAATTGAAGATTTAGACAATGCGTTTAAAGCAGTCAAGGAGGAAAAGTAATGGCTAAGATTTATAAAAATGCGGCTGAATTAATCGGAAACACGCCGCTTGTTGAAATAGGCAATATTGAAAAGGAATTAGACCTTAAGGCTAAGGTGCTTGTTAAGCTCGAATACTTTAATCCCGCGGGAAGCGTTAAGGACAGAATAGCAAAGGCTATGATTGAGGACGCCGAGAGCAAGGGCGCGCTTAAAGAGGGCTCGGTAATTATTGAGCCGACCTCGGGAAATACGGGTATCGGTCTTGCTTCTATCGCCGCGGCAAAGGGCTACAAAATTATTCTTACAATGCCTGAAACGATGAGCGTTGAGAGAAGAAATATTCTTAAGGCGTACGGAGCGGAAATCGTTCTTACCGAGGGCGCAAAGGGAATGAAGGGCGCTATCGCAAAGGCTGAGGAGCTCGCCTCCGAAATTGAGGGAAGCTTTATCCCCGGTCAGTTCGTAAACCCCGCTAACCCCGCTATTCATAAAGCGACTACGGGTCCTGAAATATGGGAGGATACCGACGGCGAGGTTGATATATTTATCGCGGGCGTCGGAACGGGCGGTACCGTAACGGGTACGGGCGAATACCTTAAAGAGAAAAATGCGGCAGTTAAGGTGATTGCCGTTGAGCCCGAAACCTCACCCGTGCTTTCAAAGGGAACCGCAGGCGCGCATAAAATACAGGGAATCGGTGCGGGCTTCGTTCCCGACGTGCTTAATACAAAAATTTACGACGAGGTAATAACCTCGTCAAATGAGGCGGCGTTTGAGGCGGCCAAGCTTCTTGCTAAAAAAGAGGGCATAAGCGTCGGTATTTCCTCGGGCGCGGCGCTCGGAGTAGCGATTGAGCTTGCTAAAAAGGATGAAAACGCAGGTAAAACAATCGTAGCTCTTCTCCCCGACAGCGGAGACAGATATTATTCAACCCCTCTCTTTACTGAATAAATATAAGAAAAAGCGATGACTCAGTCATCGCTTTTTTTGGTTCCGCATTCTGTACAGAAGCTTCCCGTATTGTGAGCGTAGCCGCAGGCTTTACATTTCCATTCGCCTTCGTCTGGCTCCTCTGACTCTATGGCAGGAACGAATACAGATATCGTCGCCCCGTTTATTGCGAAAGGCTCTCCCGTTTCGCTTATCGGCGCTCCGCATCCGTCCCTAAGCCTTTTGAATGAATTGATAAATTCGGAAAGCTCGGGAAATATTACGTCGCAAACAAGCTCTTCCCCTTCTTTTACTGCCGAGAAAACCGCCCCGCTTCCGCCTCCTACTGTTGTGGGGAATGGCGGCTGAGTTTTTGAAGCGAGCGCCCGTTTAATTCCGTTTTCAATACCGTTTTTTATAAACAAATCTTCAATTTCCGAAAACTGTCTCTCTGATACGGCGTAAACCTTTTCGAGCCTGTTTGAGTTGTAATCGGAAATCTCTTTTAAGGTTATACCGTTTTCGCTTTTTTCAAGCGTCAGCGTATCCGATATATTTCTCGGCGGATTTGTAGTAGCCCATTCATATGTTCGGTAGATTATTCGATTTATCATATTTCCTCCTTAAAATCGGGAAGCTCGTCGAGCGTAATTACGTTTTCGCCGTTATACAGAGAATTAAGCTCCTGCGGCGTGTTGTTATCGGTAAGATACTGCGTATGCCAGGTCATAAACCACAGCCAGTCGGTTTTCTTTAATTCCTCAGCCGTCGGATTTTTTCCGCATTCGTGAAGACAGAGCGGCTTTTTCGTATATAGCTTTTTAAGCGTTTTATAAAGCTCGGGGTGGGCGCCCTTCTCGTAGCTGTCCGTGCCGATTATATCGCAGAATTCGTTTCCAACGTACCATTTTTCAATTTTTTCCGCCTTATGCGAATAGCCGAGTACCCATATAAGATTATTGAGCTTCCAGTAATCGGTATAGCGGGCGTACATAAGCTTCCAGAGCTTTTTGAAATTCTCTGCGCCGCCTCTGCTCCACCAGAACCAGTCCCCGTCAAATTCGTGAAACGGACGCCATAGTACGGTAACGCCCTGCGCCTGTAATTCCTTGAGCGCTCTTGCGCCCTTGTCCATACCCTTTATAAGCTCGTCGTATTCGGGCGTTCCTTCGGTCAGCGCCTTGTCCCAGTCGGCTATATTGTCCTTTTGCGAATCGTTCCATTCGCCCGAGAAATCGCTTCCCGTGTGCCAGCAGATAGTAACGAGTCCGCCCCTGTTCCACCATTCAAGGGCTCTTTTATTAACGCCCTCAAAATCGTCGTTCATATAATCAAAGCCGCGTATTGCGGGGTATTTACCCGAAGCGGAGTATATGTAGTTAAGCTCGTAGTCGTCCGAGCCCATCCAGGTTGACTCCTGCTGTGCGGAAAGAACGCCGTTTTCCTCGGTTTCTTTAAGATATTCGTATATCTTTACGGTCCTTTCGTCGGCGTTTTTATTTGAAAGAGAGTCGCCCTTATCGGCGGTAAAAATGAGGCACGACGAGAGGACGATTACTGCCGCGATAAGTATAGAAAATACCGATTTAACCTGTTTTTTCATATCAGTCATCCTTATTTTTAATTAACAGATAAATAAAATCGCGCTCGCTTGCGGTTTCAAGCTTGATTATGAACTCCCCGTTTTCAAATTCACAGGTCATAACACAGCCGCCGAGCGAGGCTACGTAAGGCTCCTCGTTTTCAAAGGTCGGCTCGCCGAAAAGGGAGGTAAGCTCCTCTCTGCAGTCGTCATACGAAAGCTCCGCGCTTTCAACATAGGCTTCCTTTTCGGGATTTTCGCAGTCCAAATATGCCTCGGAAAGCCACAGTGACAGCGAAAACGGCGTCTTGTTAAACTCTTCAATACTCTCCCCCCTTTTTAACATTATAGCCCCGTGAGTACAAAAATAAAAGTCCCGAAGGACTTTTAATCATTCAGCTCGCGGTTTCTGAAAAGAAGGCTGATGCACCAGACTGCCGCAAGACCGATAATTGTATAGAGAATACGCGACATTACTGCGTCCTGACCGCCGAAAATCCACGCTACTATGTCAAATTTAAAAAGTCCCACAAGCAGCCAGTTGATACCGCCGATAATATTCAGTATCAAAGCAACTCTGTTCATTATCTTCATAAAAAATCACTCCTTTTTACATAGTGTGTGCAAAGGAGTGAATTTTATTCTATATTTTTGTTATAAGAGCTTCAATATTTCCGCTGATTCTGTATTCGCCGTAATTTGCGGGAACGAAGAAGGAATCGCCTTTTTTTGCCTTTTTTGATTCAATCTCGCCCTCGCCGCTGATAACGAGAATATGATTAAAGCTGTCGGCGTTTGTTTTAAGCGTTAATTCATTTTTTACGCGATATCTGTCAACCGTGAATAAATCGCATTTACAAAGCCTCTGAGAAACATATCCTGAAAAATCTTTTTCGTTTTCAAACGGTTTTATGTCATATTTCGGCGGCTCGGTTTTCGATACGTCGAGCGCCTTTTTTACGTGGAGCTCTCTCGGCTTTCCGTCCTTGCCGATTCTTCCGTAATCGTAAACACGGTAGGTACAGTTAGAGTTCTGCTGAATTTCGGCTATGAGCGCGCCGCGTCCGATTGCGTGAACCGTTCCCGCCTCAATGAAAAACAAATCGCCTCTTTTTACCTTAACGCGGTTGAGAGAATCAAGAAGCGTGTTGTTTTCAATAGCGGCCTTAAATTCTTCCTTTGTGATTTTTTCCTTAAAGCCGTAAATCAGCTCAGCCCCGTCGAGAGCGTCAAGAACGTACCATATTTCCGTTTTTCCGAATTCATTTTCAACGCGCCTTGCGTATTCGTCGTCGGGATGTACCTGAATTGAAAGGTTATCAAAGGCGTCGATGAGCTTAATAAGTACGGGAAAATACGGGAATTTAAGGCAGTTTTTACCCGTAAATTTTTCCGCTCCCTCTTTATCGATAATCTCTTCAAGCGTCATTTTATCGTATTTTCCGCCCTCGGCTGTGTTCATTCCGTCCTTGTGACAGGCGAGCATCCAGCCCTCCGCGGTTTTATCAAAGCCCGTGTCAAATCCGAAATCGTCTTTTAATCTGTTTCCGCCCCAGATATAATCCTTAAAAACGGGCTTCAGTTTTATTATTTCCATAGTATATACCTCTTAAAATAAATACTTTTAATATTTTATCAAAATTTTTCTTCACTTTCAAGCCAATTTGTAGTAAAATATATTGATTTAATTTTTAGAGGCTAAGCTATGGCAGTTCTTGACGTTCAGAATTTAACGCTGTCCTTCGGAGATGAAACTCTTTTTGAAAACGTTTCCTTCGATATTAAGGAGAAGGAAAAGGTGGGGCTTATAGGCGTTAACGGCGCGGGTAAAACCTCGCTGCTGAAAATTATTACAGGCGAATACGTAGCTGACGGGGGAAGCTGTTTTATTTCAAAAAACGCAACCCTCGGTTATATGCAGCAGCATACCTGCTCCGAAAACAGAAGCGTATGGGACGAGCTCATCTCTGTTTTTGAGGGGCTTATTCGTATTGAAAAAGAGCTTGAAGGACTCAGCAAAAGTCTTTTGGGCGGCGCTGAAAACCAGAGAGAAGCGATTGAAAGACAGGACTTTTTAACCGAAAAGTTTACCCGAGAGGGAGGACTGACCTATAAGAGTATGACCCGCTCGGCGCTTATCGGACTCGGCTTTGACGAGAGCGAATTTGATATGCCTACCTCAAGACTTTCGGGAGGTCAGCGCTCAAAGCTTATCCTCGCAAAGCTCCTTCTTTCAAAGGCGGATTTTCTTCTTCTCGACGAGCCTACCAACCACCTTGATATTAAGGCTACGGAATGGCTCGAGGGCTTTTTAAAGGATTTTGGCGGAGCCTGTCTTATTATCTCTCACGACAGATATTTTCTTGATAAAATTACCGATAAAACCGTTGAAATTGAGAATAAAAAATGCCGCTCCTATAAAGGTAATTACTCCGAATTTCTCGTAAAAAAAGCGGCGGAGCAGAAGGCGATTGAAGAAAAATACGAAAACGATATGAGGGAAATCGAGCGTATTGAGGGAATAATCGCACAGCAGAGACAGTGGAACAGGGAAAAGAATATCAAAACCGCCGAAAGCAAGGAAAAACAGATTGAGCGTATTAAGGCTCAGCTCGTAGTGCCCGACAGTAAGGTTAAAAAAATCCGCTTTGATTTTACTCCTAAAATTATGAGCGGCGAGGAGGTTCTCGTCGCGTCCGATTTAGCAAAGTCCTTCGGAGAAAAGCATATTTTCAGCAACGTAAATATGCGTATTATGAGAGGGGAAAGGGTATTCCTTCTCGGGGATAACGGCTGCGGTAAAACTACGCTTTTAAAAATTCTTATGAAGGACTATGCCGCCGACGACGGATACTTTAAGTTCGGCGCTAACGTCTTTACGGGGTATTTCGACCAGGTTCAGGCGAAGCTCGATTTGACGAAAACCGCCCTTGAGGAAATCTGGACGAGCTTTCCGTCGCTCACCGAAACCGCGGTAAGAAGCGCGCTTGCCGCTTTTTTATTCCGGGGCGACGACGTATATAAAAACCTCAGCGAATGCTCGGGCGGAGAAAGGGCAAGAGTTGCTCTTCTTAAGCTGATGCTCGGAAAGTTCAATTGTCTTTTACTCGACGAGCCGACAAACCACCTTGATTCGTTTTCGCGCGAGGAGCTCGAAAAAACTCTGCTTTCATACAGCGGAACTATGCTTATTGTTTCTCACGACAGATACTTTATAAATAAACTCTCAACGAGGATACTCGAACTGACCGAAAACGGCGTTAACGAATACCTCGGAAGCTATGACGGGTATATCGCAAAAAAGGCTGAAAGAGAAAACTCTTCAGTTGCTCAGAAAAAGGAAACCGCTGCAAAAAAGGTAAATGAATACCAGCTCAGAAAGGAGCAGGCGTCAAAGCTGAGAAAAGCTAAAACGAGGCTTAAAAAATGTGAAGAGGAAATCGGGCTTATAGAAACCGAGCTAGGCGAAATTGAAGAAAAGCTCGTATCAAGCGAGTATGAGGAGCTTATGAAGCTTACCGCCCTTCTTGACGAAAAGACGGTAAAACGCGATATGCTCTACGCCGAGTGGGAGGAGCTTTCCGAATTTATTGCTGAGAACAGTATTTGACAATACATATTTAGTTATTTATAATTATATGCTATGAAAGATAAAAGAGTTATTATTATCGGCGGCGGAGCCGCGGGGCTTATCGCGGGCGCGGAGTCGGCGAAAAGGGGAAACGAAACCCTTATAGTTGAAAAAATGGAGCGTCCCGCAAGAAAGCTGATGATAACGGGAAAGGGAAGGTGTAACGTTACCAACGCCTGCTTTGATTTAAACGAGCTTATAAGTAACGTCCCGACTAATCCCCGTTTTCTCTATTCCGCGTTCTCGGCGTTTATGCCCTACGATACAATTTCATTAATCGAATCTCTCGGCGTACACGTTAAGACCGAGAGGGGAAACCGCGTCTTTCCCGTTTCGGATAAGGCGGTTGATATTGTTGACGCGCTTGTTAAAAACGCTGAAATGAGCGGAGCCGTTTTTAAACACGGTACGGTAAAGGCGTTTGAATACTCCGATGGTATTATTTCCGCCGTTATTTTAGAGGGCGGCGAAAGGCTTAAATGTGACGCTGTTGCAATCTGTACGGGCGGCGTATCATATCCGCTTACGGGCTCGACGGGCGACGGTTATACGCTTGCAAAGAGTGCGGGACATACCGTAACGGAGCTTAAGCCCTCGCTTGTACCTCTTGTCGCTTCAAACAATTTTATCCCTAAGCTTCAGGGCTTATCGCTTAAAAACGTAAGTATTAAGCTTTTTGAGGGCGAAAAAGAGGTTTACCGAGATTTCGGTGAAATGCTCTTTACTCATTACGGAGTCAGCGGACCGATAATTCTTTCTGCCTCGGCGCATATGAAAAGCCCGCGCGATAAGAGCTATAAGCTCTCTCTCGACCTGAAGCCCGCGCTTGATTTCATTACGCTTGATAAAAGGCTTGTAAGAGTTTTTGAAGAGAACAATAATAAAGATTTTATAAACTCTCTCTCCTCGCTATTGCCAAATAAGCTCATACCCGTTATTGTTAAGCTGTCGGGTATTGAGCCGTCGAAAAAATGTAACTCAATTACAAGAGAGGAAAGACAGAGGCTTGTCTCGCTTCTCAAAAACATTGAAATTGACATAACCGATTTCAGACCTATTGAAGACGCGGTTGTTACCTCGGGCGGCGTAAACGTTAAGGAAATTGAGCCTAAAACTATGCGCTCAAAGCTCATACCGAACCTTTATTTTGCGGGCGAGGTAATAGACGTTGACGCATATACGGGCGGTTTTAATCTTCAGATAGCCTTCAGCACGGGATACCTCTGCGGAAATAATATATAAACGTACTGCCGAAAGGAGAATATTATGGTAAACGTAGCAATTGACGGACCTGCGGGCGCAGGAAAAAGCACGGTAGCAAAGGCTGCCGCAAAGGAGCTCGGATATATCTATGTTGATACGGGAGCCCTTTACAGAACTATCGCCCTTAACGCGGTAAGAAACGGCGTTATTGACGATACCGATAAGATTATTGATATGCTTTCCGATACAAAGGTTGAACTTAAATACATCGACGGAGTTCAGGCTGTTTATCTTAACGGCGAGGACGTTTCCGCCTTTATCCGTACGCCCGAAATCTCAATGGGCGCGAGCAAGGTTTCCGCTATACCTAAGGTACGCGAATTCCTTCTCGATTTACAGCGCGATATTGCAAGAACAAATAACGTAATTATGGACGGCCGTGATATAGCTACGGTTGTTCTTCCTGACGCCGACGTTAAGATTTTCCTTTTCGCCTCTCCCGAATGCAGAGCCGAAAGACGCTATAAGGAGCTTATAGAAAAGGGCGAGGACGTAAAATTTGAGGACGTGCTTGCCGACGTAAACCAGCGCGACTATCAGGATTCACACCGTGAAATCGCGCCGCTTAAGCCGAGCGAGGATTCGGTTATGTGCGATACCTCGGAGCTTAATCTCGAGGAGTCTATTCAGGCTGTTATCAATATCGTTAAGGAGAATATTGCCAAGTGAAAGAATTTGACTATTCGGCGGTGCCGCACTATAAGTTTTACCGCTTTGCAACAACAGTGTTCGGCCCGCTTTTCAAAAGGATTTACCATATAACGTACAAGGGGCTTGAAAATATCCCCGAGAATAAAAAATACATAGTGGCGATTAATCATACCTGCGCGCTCGACCCCGTGTTTGTAGCGCTTGCCGACGGTATTCCCGCGCTTCACTTTATGGCTAAGACGGAGCTTTTTGAAAATCCCGTCGTTGCGTGGATTATTACCCATCTTTACGGCTTCCCCGTAAAAAGAGGTCAGGGCGATACTACCGCGGTGGATTACGCTAAAAAGATAATCGCCGAGGACCACGTTCTTGCTATCTGTCCCGAGGGAAAGAGAATTAAGGATAAAAACGGCGTGCCTCAGAAGGCTAAGGCGGGCGTTGCTCTTATTTCAAGAGATACGGGAGCGGATATTCTTCCCGTAGCAATCTGCTGTAAAAACAAGATTGTAAAGGGCGAGCACGTAACCGTTTGCTTCGGTAAGCCGATAAAGGCGGAGAGCCTTGGTATTGACGAAAACTCAAGCCGCGAGGAGATTAAGGACGCCGCTAACGTAGTAATGGAAAGAATAACCGAAATGAGGGAAAGTGAACTCAGTGGAGATTAAGCTTGCCAAAACCGCGGGCTTCTGCTTCGGAGTAGACAGAGCGGTAAGCCTTGTTTATAAGTTAGTTGAAGAAGGGGAGAGGGTATGTACTCTCGGCCCCATTATTCATAATGCCCAGCTTGTGTCCGACCTTGAGAGCAAAGGCGTAAAGATAATTGAAAACGTCAGCGAGTGCCCCGAGGGTTATACCCTCGTTGTACGTACTCACGGAGTAGAGAAGCAGGTCATTGAAGAAATTGAGAAAACAAAAATTAAGTATAAAAACGCAACCTGCCCATTCGTTACAAAAATTCATAACATCGTAAGCGAGCAGGGCGAGGGTGCTTTCGTACTTATCGCGGGGGATAAAAACCACCCCGAGGTTCTCGGTATACGCTCATACTGTAAGGGCCCTTCCTTTGTTTTTAAAAACGAAGAGGAACTGAACAAAATATTACAAAATGGCGAATTTGACAAGAACGAGGAAATTATTTGCGTTTCTCAGACAACTTTTTCGCAAAAAGAATGGAAAAAATGCGAAAAAATATTAAAAAAGGTATGTACAAATTGTAAAATTTTTGATACAATATGTAATGCTACGTCAGAAAGGCAGAAGGAAGCGGCTGAGATATCCGCAAACGCTGACCTTATGCTGATTATCGGCGGACGCCATTCATCGAATACCTGTAAGCTCAGGGACGTCAGTTCAGCTAACTGTAAGTCGTATCTTATCGAAACGGCTGAGGAGTTAAAGAATATTGACTTTACTGGTTGCAGGTGTGTCGGTGTTACAGCCGGGGCTTCGACACCCTCGGTAATTATCAAGGAGGTACTCAAAACCATGTCCGAAGAAATTAAAGAAAAGGAAGTTGAAACAACTTCAGCCGTTACTGAAGAAGTTGTGGAGACAGCAGAAACCGCTGAAACGGCTGAAACCAAGCCTGCTGTCGAAGCATCTGCTGATGGTGAGGCATCCTTTGAAGAATTGCTTAACGAATCTTTTAAGGGAAATGAAACAAGCAAGGTAGTAACAGGAACAGTTCTCAGTATTACGCCTACTGAGGTATTTGTTGACGTACCTGGCAGAAAGCAGACCGGTGTTGTAGCGTTTGAAGACTTATCGGCGGACCCGATTGATAAGTGTGAAGACGTTGTAGCAGTAGGTGATGAAATCAATCTTATCATTATGAAGACCGACGATAACGACGGCGTGCTTAAGCTTTCAAAGCGCCTGTTCGACGCGTCGAAGGGATGGAATGACATTGTTGCCGCTAAAGAGTCAGAAGAAATTCTCGAAGGTGTTGTAACTCAGACCATCCGCGGCGGCGTTCTCGTAACGACTAACGGAACGCGCATCTTCGTTCCCGCTTCACTTACGGGACTCAGAAGAAACGAAGACCTTGAAACCTTAAAGGATAAAACCGTTAAATTTAAGGTTATCGACGTTAATCCCGCAAGAAGAAGAGCGGTAGGCTCTATCAAGGTTGTTGCCGACGCTGAAAGAAAAGAACAGGAAGAGGCTCTCTGGGCTACTCTTGAAGAGGGACAGAAGATTACAGGTACTGTTAAGTCTCTTACCTCTTACGGCGCATTCGTTGACCTCGGCGGAATCGACGGCATGATTCATATTTCCGAGCTTTCGTGGTCAAGAATCAAGCATCCGAGCGAGGTAGTAAACGTTGGCGATACAGTTGAGGTTACTATCAAGGCTCTCGACGAAGAAACAAGAAAGATTTCCCTCGGCTTCAAGAAGATTGAAGACAGCCCGTGGGAGATTATGAAGAGAGATTATCCCGTAGGAACGGTTGTTGACGCAAGAATAGTAAGCTTTGCTACATTCGGCGCGTTCGCAAATATTCTTCCTACCGTTGACGGTCTTATTCATATCAGCCAGATTTCTCATAAGAGAATTAACGCTCCTCAGGACGTTCTTAAGGTTGGCGAAACCGTTAAGGCTGAGATTATTGATATTGATTTTGATAAGAAGAGAGTTTCTCTTTCAATCAAATCTCTCCTTCCCGAGCCCGAAGATGACGAAGAGGAAGCAGTTGAAGAGGCTCCCGCAGAGGAAGCTCCTGTAGCTGAAGAGGCTCCCGCAGAGGAAGCTCCTGTAGCTGAAGAAGCTCCCGTTGAGGAAGCAGCAGCTGAAGAGGCTCCCGTTGAGGAAGCAGCAGCTGAAGAGGCTCCCGCTGAGGAAGCAGCAGCTGAAGAGGCTCCCGTTGAGGAAGCAGCAGTTGAAAAAGCTCCCGCTGAGGAAGCTCCTGCTGAAGAAGCTCCCGCTGAAGAAGCAGCAGAATAATTGATACATAAAACGGGTTGATGTAAAATCAACTCGTTTTTTTGTTGTATTTTCGCATTTTGCAGTACCTATATATGAAAGATACTTTTAGGAGGTACTCTTATGAAAAAGACTTTAAGCATTGTTTTAGCTTTAATGCTGCTTTTGCAGTCTGTATTTATAGGTTCAATTAATGCACAGGCAAAAACAAAAACATATTCAAGCGGTAATTATCAGTATATAATTCTCAGCGATAAAACCGTAAGAATTACCAAGTATAAAGGGGATACGCCCGAAAGCTTGACAATTCCTTCAAAGCTATCGGGACGCAAGGTAACCTCTATCGGAAAAAACGCCTTCGAATACCAGAATTCGCTAACGGAGCTTTCTCTTCCAAACACGCTTAAAAGTATAGGCGCGAGCGCGTTTTTTGAATGCCGTAACCTCAAAAGCGTTACCATTCCGAAAAGCGTGGTGAAGCTGTACGGCTCCTGCTTCAGAGGCTGCAGAGCGCTTGAAAGCGTCGAGCTTCATAACGGCATTACGAGTATAGGTCAAAGAGCCTTTTCCGAAACGTCGATAAAGGAAATAAAGCTTCCTGAAAAATTAACGGAATTAAGCTATGCGCTGCTTAAGGATTGCAAAATGCTTGAGAGTATAACAATTCCGAACACAGTAACATCAATCGGCGCGGGTGCATTTAACGGCTGTAAATCGCTTAAAGAAATTGTTATTCCCGAAAGCGTAACAGCTATTGGCGAATACGCCTTTTGCGATTGCGACAGCCTTACTCAAGCGGTAATACCCGATTCGGTAAAAAGCATAGGAGAATGTGTTTTTGAAAGATGTAACAGGCTGAAATCCGTAACGCTCGGAAAGGGAATAAACGAAATACCCGTTCTTGCGTTTATAGAGTGCAGGTCGCTTGAAGAACTTAATATAAAAGGAAATGTAAAGTCGGTCGGCAACATGGCTTTAAAATTCACCAAGCTTTTTGAGGACGAAAGTAAGAGGGAAAACGGAGCGCTGTATATAGACGGAATCCTGATTGATGTATGGGATAATTACAGCGGCGAGCTGAAGATTAAAGAGGGTACAGAGCTTATTGCCGATTTTGCGTTCAGCTCCTGCGAAGTTGAAAAAATACACTTTCCCTCAAGCGTTAAAAGAATCGGAATGGCGGCGTTTTACAAATGTCTTAAGCTATCCGAAATTACCGTCGATAAAAACAGCGAAAGCTTTATATCGGAAGACGGAATTCTTTATAACCGAAGAAAGACCGCTTTGGTTTGCGTTCCCGCGGGTTATAACAAAACAACAAGCCTTAAAATTCCCGATACGGTTAAGAAAATAAGCGAATACTCATGTATGTTTTTAAGAATAATTAAAAGGGTAGAGCTTGGAAGAAACGTTAAAACTATTGAAAAATACGCCTTTTCGTACTCCGAATCGCTGAAAACGGTAAAGTTAAACAGTAATCTTAAAAAAATATGCTCCCGCGCTTTCTATGAATGTAATAAGCTCAAAAGCGTAACGATTCCAAAAAACGTTAAAACTATTGAGGACGGCGCTTTAGGTATGTACGAAGCTACCGAAGAAGGAGACCCGTGGGCATTTAGGTTTTTTGAGATAAGGGGATACGGCGGTACCGAGGCTGAAAAATACTGCTTAAGATATGCCGATATTGACAGCGACATTTACGGTTATGTCACCTTTGTAAACCTAAATATTAAGGCGCCGAAAATTAAACTGAAAAAAGGTAAAAATAAAATGAGAGTTTACCGCTCAAAGGTAAAAAACGCCGACGGATATCAGATAAGCTATACCGCAAACGGCGTTACAAAAACCGCTTTAATTAAAGGAAATAAAAAGACGTCAAGACTTATTAAGAACCTGAAAGCAGGAAATTATACGGTAAAAATCAGAGCATATAAATTATCAAAGCAGGGAAAAGGCTACAACGTATATATCTACGGTAAATGGAGCAAAGCTAAAAGCATAACAGTATAAAATAACCCCGATGTGTTTACATCGGGGTTATTTTTTATTCGCTTATTGTAATCGTTTCTATTACTACGTCGTAAAGCGGTTTGTCGTTTGCGCCCGTCTTTACCGCGGCGATATCCTCGAGCACGTCCTTTCCGTCGATAATCTGGCCGAATACAGTGTGATGATAGTCGAGCCACGGCGTTCCGCCTACCGCCTTATAGCCGTCTATACACTCTCTCGGATAGCCCTTATCCGTTAACTGTTCCATCTGCTCAAGCATCTGCGGCGGCGCCGTATTTGCCTGAACGATGAAGAACTGCGAACCGTTTGTGTGAGGTCCCGAATTTGCCATAGAAAGCGCGCCGTAGAAATTGTGCGCCTCTACGCTGAATTCGTCCTCAAACGGTGAGCCCCAGATTGACTGACCGCCCGTTCCGTTTCCTGCGGGGTCGCCGCCCTGAATCATAAAGTCCTTAATAACGCGGTGAAAAATAAGTCCGTCATAATATCCGTTTTTTGCGTGGGTTGTAAAGTTTTCAACCGCTCTCGGCGCAATTTCGGGGAAGAGCACGAAGGTCATATCGCCTCTGTTTGTTTTTATCGTTGCCTTAATTCCGTCTTTAATTTCAAGCTGATTCATAATTTACCTCTTATAATTTAACTCTTTTATTAATTTCCCTTAATACCTCTTTATCTATCTTGGAAACCTTGCGGTCGTATGTAAGAATTCCGTTAAGCTCGTCCTCAACGTCGGTTACCTGGGTGTAAACCGTAGCGGCGAGTCCCTTAGGTATCTGGGGGATAATCGTTTTATTGAAAAGCTTTGAATATGCCTTTGTAAGCGTTTCCTTTGAACGGTAAATCTTATAACCGAACATTCTGTCGTTAAAGGTGTGTCCCTTAACTCTCGTCGAAAGTCCGCCGAACTCGGTAAGAAGCCACGGCTTGTCGCCCTCTTTTACAATTATCGGCGTAAAATAGATATGCTTTGAAATTACGTCGGTAACGCCCTGGTCGTGCCAGCCCGAAGCGGAGTCGACCGTTCTCGTTTTATCCCACTCTTTGAGAAGGTTATACGCCTTTGCAGAATCAAACTGTCCCCAGCCCTCGTTGAACGGTACCCAGAGCGCGATACACGGACAGTTATAAAGCGCGTCGACCATTTCGCGAAGCTCTTTATAATAAAGCTCTCTCGCCTTGGCGTTGGTACGCTTAAAGGTTTTGTATTTTGTGTCGTCAAGGTTAGCGCCGATAAAGGGAATAGCCGAAACCTCAAGGCCGTAAACGCCGCCGCCGTTAATCATATCCTGCCATACGAGAATTCCGTTAACGTCGCAGTAGTGATACCAGAGCATCGGCTCAATTTTAATATGCTTTCTCAGCATATTGTAGCCGCAGTCCTTAACGTACTTAACGTCAAATTCCATAGCCTCGTTGCTCGGGGGAGTAAGGAAGCCGTCGGGATAATAGCCCTGGTCAAGAAGTCCGTTATGGAAATAGGGCTTATTATTAAGGAAGAGCCTTGGTACGCCGTTTTCGTCAACGCCCGTTGAGAACTTTCTCATACCGAAATAGCTTTCAACCCTGTCCTTTTCGTATTTGAATACAACCTTATAAAGGAAGGGGCTTTCGGGCGACCACGCCTTGAAATCGGGGATTTTAACGACTGCGTCGGTTGTGTCCGCTATTACGTTTTCGCCGTCGTATACGGTAATCTGAACGTTTTCTGCGCCCTCGAATTCAAAGCTTACCTGCTCGTTGTCGTAATCGGGAGTAATACGGAAATTTTTTATGTACTGCTCGGGAGTTGACTCAAGCCATACGCTCTGCCATATACCCGACTGAGGCGAATACCATATTCCGCCTCTCTTCGTTTTCTGCTTACCTCTTGAGTATTCGTTTTCTTCGCAAAGGTCTCTGACGATTACGTTAAGCACGTTTTCGCCCTCGTTGAGATATTCGGTAAGTTCAACCGTAAAGGGAGTGTATCCGCCGTGGTGCTCGGCGATGAGCGCGCCGTTAAGAAGAATCTTTGCAATCTGGTCAACCGCGCCGAAATTAATGAATACTCTTCCCTTATTGAAGCCTTCGGGAAGCGTTATTCTTTTTTCGTAAACGAGATACTCGGTATGAGTAAGAACTCTGTTTACGCCCGAAAGCGGAGCTTCGGGAGAAAAGGGTACGATTATCTTATAATCGTATTCCTTCGGAATTTCCTCTCCCTCACAGAATGCTAAATCCCATTCGCCGTTAAGGCTTAAATAGCTGTCGCGTTTAAACTGCGGTCTCGGATACTCCGAAAGAGGAGCCTTTTTGTTTAAGTCCTCGCCCCATTTTGTAAGTAACATTTATTTTTCCTCCGTAACGATTTTTGAATCAATAATCTGAATGTGTTTATTACATATTTCAAGAGCCGCTCTCTTGTGCGAAACAATTATGCAGGTCTTGTTTTTTAACTCCTTAAGATTAGTGAGAAACGCTTTTTCCGTCGCCTCGTCAAGCGCCGAGGTCGCTTCGTCAAGAAGCATAATCGGCGATTTTGAAAGAAGAGAGCGCGCTATGGCGAGTCTCTGAAGCTGGCCCTCCGAAAGTCCCGTTCCTCTTTCACCTATAACGGTTTCGATTCCCTCGGGGAGCTCGTCTATAAATTCCTTGGCGCAGGATATTCTTATCGCCTCGTTTATCTCGTCCTCGGTAACGTCGCTGTTGATAAATGTAAGGTTTTCCCTTATAGTTCCCGATAGAATAAAGTTACCCTGAGGAACGTATGAGAATATCCGCCTCGTGTTTACGTCAACGGGAATACCGCCGCTTTCGGTTTCAAGGAGGATGTTTCCGTCCTGAACCTTGAATACTCCGAGCAGGAGTTTTAAAAGCGTACTCTTTCCTATTCCCGATATACCCATTATAGCGGCGAAATCGCCTTTGTTTATTCTGAGCGAGGTAGAGTCGAGAATAATATCTCTGTCGTAGCTGAACGAAATATTATCAAAATTAATTGCGTTTAATTCATCATATGTCTTGTCAACGTCAATCTCATTTCTCTCTTCTTCAACTTCGTCGTCAAGCGCCTCTATTTCCATAAGTCTTTCAGCCGAAGCGATAACCGCGAAATACTGGGGCATAATTGACGAAAGCTGGGCGAAGGGAGTCTGAATCTGATTTACGAGCTGAAGCATAGCCGTTACCGTACCGTAGTCGAGTCCGTTAATAAGACGGTATGCGCCGAAGCCGAGAGCGAAAATATATCCGAAGCTGAATACCGTATTTATTCCCGCGTTTGCGGTAATTCCGAAAAAGCGGCGCTTCATTTTTGCGATATAGTTTTCATGCTGAAGCCCGTCAGCCTCGTTTAAGATTTTATCCTCAACCGAAAACGCCTTTACTACGAGAAGCGAGGTTACCGCTTCCTGAATAAAGGAGCGCGTTTTTCCCTCCGTTTTCTGTACCTCCTTATGGAGCCTTTTGAGCGTTTTTCTGAAAAACTGGGTACAGATAAATACGGCTATTCCGCCGACTAAAAACGCGAGCGCGAATATTTTGTCTATTACAACGAGATAAGCAAATGCGCATACAAGCCTTGTAAGGAAAAGAACTATGTTCGGAATAATATTCGTAACGCCGCCCGAGATTACCGAAACGTCGTTGAACATACGGTTCTGAAGCTCGCCCGTGTGGTACGCGGTTACCTTTGCGTAATCCTTTTTAAGAATTGTTTCAAGCATATGCTGCTTCATTTCCCACTCGATTTTAGCGACGCAGCGTTCAAGCGTGCTTCTTGAAAGCAGCGTCAGCGCGAGCTGGAAAAGGATAATAAGAAGATAATACACGGCGTATCTTATAACAAGCGGGAAGGATTTATCTATCGTCGCCGCGTTAATTATATTCTTGGAAAAATTAGCGTAAACGATAGTTAAAACCGCGGCTATAATATTAGATACAATAAGAAGAAGGATTTTAAAGCGCTCTTTTCTGCATATTGAATACATCCATTTTATAGCCGTAATATCCGATTTTTTTATTTTTCGTGAAGTGTTATCAGCCATTACTTTTACCTTTAATAAGTCTTTTTATTCTTCTTGCAAGATTTTCCGCCCTTAAAAGAAGCGGACGAAGGGGAGCGAGGGCTACCCATATTCTCGCGTATATTTTCTGTGCCTTTCCGTTTTCACAGTCAACATAGGTTTTACCTCTTCGGTAAAAACCCGCAAGAACGCCGAGCACCATATCGTCGGTTACCTTTTCTCCGCTGATACAGTTATCGCCGATAATGTAGTAGTAGCCGTCGTGTACCTCGGTTACTCTGTGCATAACGAGCTGACCGTTTTTTCTCTCAAAAAGCGCTATATCGTATTTTTTAAGCCTGTCCCGATTCTTTACAACGATAATATTATCCCTCTGGTTGTAAAGAAGGGGCCACATTGATACTCCCCTCGTAAGGCTTGTATACTTTCCGTAGGTGTCGAGTATCTCTCTTGCCGTCTTTTCGTTTTCCATATAAGATTCCTTATGTATAATATATCACTATAATTATATCATAATTTATAATAAATGCAACGAATTAAGAAAACTTTCTTATAAGCGACGCGTGACAGCGGTTTTCAATTTCGTCGTCAAGCTCAGCGAGACAGTCGGTTTTAAGCGCCCTCATAATAAGCTCGTCGGCGAGGCGGGGGTTTTTGGGAAGCACGGGGCCGTGAGCGTAGGTAGCGAAGGTGTTGTTAAAAAGAACGCCCTCGGTTTTGTCAACCCCGTTATTCCCGAAGCCTTTTATTACCGTTCCGAGAGGGGAAAGAAAATCGGGAAGATATGTTCGTCCGCTGTGGTTTTCAAAGCCTGCGACAGTACCGAACGGAGTTGAGAAAACGGTATTTCCTATCATTCTCTTATTGCCGCCGATTGTATAAAAGGGGAGCGCGCCGCTCATTTTTATTCTGTTTCCGTCGGCAGCTTCGTAGTATTCGCCGAGGAGCTG
>CAMVRG010000014.1 GCA_947169815.1 uncultured Clostridia bacterium
CGCTTACCGACGAGGAAAAGGCTATTCTTACCGACGCGGCTAAGATTTTCGTTATGAAGGGCGAAAAGGTTGCTCTCGTTCAGGGCGAGGACTTCAATATGAAGATAACCTATCCCTACGACCTTCGCGTAGCTAAGTCACTTTTGGAGGAAGAAGCCGATGATTAATACCGTTTACCGATTAGTAGCTCCCCGACGCTTCGAGGTAGCGTTTGAGGATATAGAGCTCTTCGGCGACGAGGCGATAGTAAGACCTACCAACCTTTCAATCTGTAACGCGGATATGAGATATTATCTCGGTACAAGAGACGCAAAGGTACTTGCCGAAAAGCTTCCTATGGCGCTTATTCACGAGGGAATAGGCGAGGTCGTATTCGACCCGACTGAAACCTTCAAGGCGGGCGACCTCGTAGTTATGGTTCCTAACAGTCCGTCCGAAGAGGATGAGTGCATAGCGGAGAATTATCTTCGTTCCTCAAAATTCTGCGGCTCGTCAATGGACGGCTTCCTTCAGGAATTTGTTCCGATTTCGCCGAAAAGACTTGTTCGTCTTCCCGACGATATAGACAGAAACGTTGCAGCGTTTACGGAGATTGTTTCCGTTTCCGTTCACGCTATCGACCGTTTTGATAAAATCGCTCATAAAAACCGCGATACTATCGCCGTATGGGGCGACGGAAACCTCGGCTATATTACTTCGCTTTTCCTTAAGTATACCTTTCCCGAAAGCAAGATAGTTGTTTTCGGTACGGTAAACGAAAAGCTCGCCGACTTTACCTTCGCTGACGAAACTCATCTTGTAAACGAGGTACCCGAGGGCTTTACAATGGACCACGCGTTTGAATGCGTCGGCGGTAACGGAAGCCCGATTGCTATTGAACAGATTATCGGACTTATAAAGCCCGAGGCTACTATCTCAATCCTCGGCGTTTCCGAATATCCTGTTCCGATTAACACAAGAATGATTCTTGAAAAGGGAATAAGAGTATTCGGCTCGTCCCGTTCGGGCGTTAAGGACTTTCAGCGTACGGTTGATATGTACGTTAAACACCCCGAAATTATTGATTATCTCGGAAATCTGGTTAGCTCGGTTAACGTTGTAAGACGTACCGCTGACATAAAGGAAGCCTTTGAGAAGGATACCAAAAAGGCTTTCGGAAAAACAATAATGAAATGGGAAGAATAATTCCCAGAAAAGAGAAAAATTTATGAAAAAAATCTTATCATTAGTTTTATCATTAGTAATGATAATTACTACACTCTGCGTACTTCCTTTTACGGCAAAAGCAGATACTTCTATTGACACAGTAGCAATGGAGTATAAGCTTAAAGGTGGTGAAAAAAAATACTTTAACATAGCCGACGATAATTATACAGTTGAAGATTACGTATGGAAATACCGAGATGGTACAGGTGATTTGCATAAAACCCCTTCAACTGAAAACGCGTTCATTAACTATAATTACGTTCTCTATGTTGAATTAAAGGCAAAAAGCGGATATAAGTTTAACCAAAAACCATCAGTTACGCTTAACGGCGGCCAGGTACGTGACCTCGGCACAATAAATCCAAGCCGTAACGATGCTTATGATGAACTTGACTATATGGGAAATCAATGCTTTACAATGAATAACGACTATTCAATTATCTGGTTCTCAGTACGTTACTATCCTGTAGGCAAAAACTACTACGGAACTGCCGATTCCAGCAAACTCCCTGATATTTCTTATCCAGATTTTGCTTCTCCCGGTGAAACATTCTATGTTGAGCACGGTTCGCTCTACGGTGATACTCATTTTACGAAATGGGGTGTAGCCAAAACTAATCTGAGCAACGGCAAACAGGAAATAATTAAATACGATAAAGAAACTGAAAAGGGCATTTATATTACAGCTCCTGATGATGCAGTTAGGGTTTCCGCTATGGTTTATGTTGACAACTGTGAATATAAAGAAACCGTAATTGAGCCATCAACATGTTCAAAAAAAGGTAAGTCGGCAAATATTTGTACTGTATGCGGAAACAAAGAATTCGGTACTGAAAAAGAACTTCCGCTAGATAATACTAAGCACAATTTTGGAACAGGCTTAAACGCTGAATACGAGGTTGAGTGGGATGAGAATAATAACTGTACGTGTACGGGTATCTGTAAGGACTGCGGTCAGAAGATTACCGAAAAGGGCACAGTAAATTCCGAGGTTGAAAAAGCTCCTACCTGCACAAAATGGGGAGAGACAAAGTATACAGCTCACTTCCTTCTCGGATTTGACGATGAATTTGAAATTCTCGAGGATATTGAACCGCTTGGTCACGACTTCAGCGGCGGCGCTAAGGCTTGTAAAAACTGCGGCAAGAAAAAGAATACCCTTAAGGTTAAGGCTAAGACTGTAAAGGTTAAGAAGGCAACCGTTAAGAAAAAGAACGTTGCTATCGCGCGTAAAAAGGCTCTTACGGTAAGCAAGGCAAAGGGTAAGGTTACTTACCAGAAGGTAAAAGGCAACAAGAAGATAGTTATCAATAAGAAGACCGGTAAAATTACCGTAAAGAAAGGCCTTAAGAAAGGCACATATAAGGTTAAGGTTAAAGTTAAGGCAGCAGGTAAGGGCAGTTATCTTTCAGGCTACAAGACCGTAACCGTTAAGATTGTAGTAAAATAAAACATAAAAATAAGGAGGGCTGAGCCCTCCTTTTTATTATGCTGTTAAGCTTTTTTCGGTTTCCAGATTTTAGAGGAAAGCTTTCCGTAAAGTACGTCGTAAATCTCTGCCATAGCGCAGGTTATTGCAAACGTCAGTATAAGGAAAAGGTATCTGTGAGAATGTGAAAGACCGAAACGGTCCATAATTATCATAGGTATTCGCTGAAGAATATAAACACTGAAAATATGGTCGCCGAACCAGTTTAAAAGATTGCTCTTTATCTCTACCTTCATTGTGAGTAAGACTACCGCCGCAACGAACATAAAGCCGAAAAGGAAGTACCATCTTGTACCGCCAAGACTGAGCTGTTTTGTGAAGATATAAAGCGCGGTAACAAGCGCCGCCGTTAAGAGATAGGTTATGTCGTTTTTCATAACTATCTTTTCGATTGTCTCTCTGAAATATGAGAACCAGAAGCCGAGCGGGAAGAGAAGCGCGGTGTTCCACCACCACGATTCCTTGCCGACTTTAATAAGAGCAAATACAAGCCCGACGGAAAGCGCGGTAAGGATTACAATATTTATAATATAAAGAGCCTTGTTCTTAAAGAGCTTAATGAATGAGAACGAAAGCATGGTAAGAATATAAAGGCAAAGCGTTACGAAGATGTACCAGCTTGAATTTCCTACGCCGTCCCATGCGGTTAACGAGAAAACAATCTTCTGAAGAGTCAACTTAGTTCCGAGGCAAAGCGCAAGGATAATGTAAAACACTACCGCAATATCGTAATTTAAAAGAAGGTTCGGGAAGCGCTTTGTAGCTATTGATTTTATGTATGCGCTCTCGCGCTTTTTAATCTGTTCCATTATTCCGTAGCCCGAATAGAAGAGGAACATAGCTACAACCATCTGACCGAGATGATTCTGAACGTTAAGATACGCCTTGTCGAAAAAGCCCGACATATCGTTTACGAAATAGCCCTTCGCGTGGCTTAAAACTATAAGAATAACGAAGATTCCCTTAATCGCCGCAGTGCCGTCGCGGGAGATATAGTTTTTATTGAACTCGTTCGGCTTGCTTACCGTTGAAGAACCGATTATTATCATCATAAGTATAAGAATAAAAGCAAACATAATTTCACCTCGCGGGTATTATAGCATAAAAATATAAGGTTGTAAATCGCATTATTTTCCCTAAAATTACTATTTTATAATAATATATTGAAATTTGTAATAAATAGTGTTAAAATACTATATGTGTAATTTTGCGTTTTAGTCATATACTACATTTGAGGTGTAAGTATGTGCGAAAACGAAGAAGAAAAGAATATCGGGGAAAATGAAAAGGAGTGCGAAAGCGCCTTTGAGTCGGGCTCAATAACCGTAATGAAGGACGGTCATTTTATCCACTGTCTTACAATTATCGGTCAGATTGAGGGACATATAGTTCTTCCCTCGCATAATAAAACAACTAAATATGAGCATGTTATCCCTCAGCTTGTCGCTATTGAGGAGAGCAGGGAAATCGAGGGGCTTTTGATTATTCTCAATACCGTAGGCGGCGATGTCGAAGCGGGGCTCGCTATCGCGGAGCTTCTCTCAACAATGAATACGCCTACCGCCTCTCTTGTTCTCGGCGGAGGCCATTCAATAGGCGTACCTCTCGCGGTAAGCTGTAAGAAAAGCTTTATAGCAAAAAGCGCTACTATGACCGTACATCCCGTAAGGATGAACGGAACGGTTCTCGGCGTTCCTCAGACTCTGTCCTATTTTGAAAAAATGCAGGACAGAATCGTCCGCTTCGTTGAGAGTAATTCAAAAATCAGCGAAAAGGATTTCCGCGCTCTTATGATGAAAACGGGCGAGCTTATTATGGACGTCGGTACAGTCCTTGACGGCGAGGAGGCCGTAAGGTGCGGGCTTATCGACGAGCTCGGAGGTCTTTCCGACGCGCTTGATTTTCTCAACTCACAGATTGAGGAGGGTAACGATGCTTTACACGGTAATGAATCTTGACGAGGTTATGGGAAAGCCGTACGGTGTTAAAAGCTCTGCGGTAATGTCGAGTAACCCGTATGATTATATAAGGGCAGGGTATTATCTTGATAACGCCTCGCTCTTCGGAGGAGAAAATAATGTCGATTATAACTGCAATTTTAAACGCCTTGCTTCAGGCAATAGGCTTCATAATGCCGATTAGCGAGTCGGGTCACAGCGCGATTTACCACGAATTTGCGGGTATTGCTGACGGCTCGGTGTGGCTCGTTACGGGCATTGTACATATAGGTATTGCTTTAGGAATAGTTCTCGCTTCTTTCGGAATATTCAAGCGCCTTTCCTTAGAGTTTGTCGGAGCGGGAAAAGAGCTCTTTAAAAAGCAGCTGAAGATAAAGGACGCAACGCCAGCAAGAAATATGCTTTATATGGTAATGCTTTCGTTTTTACCTATGCTGCTCTGGCTTATTCCGATTAAGCACTACGGCTTTTTATATAAGCTTCTGCGTTCTCTGAGCTTTAACGGTACCGTGCTTGACGAGGGAATATTTATTGCGTTTATCGGGCTTCTTCTTTTCCTTTCTGTAAAGCAGATGACAGTCTCGAGAAACGACAAGCCCATATCGTTAATCCCCGCTCTTACCGTAGGCTTTGCAAGCGTAGTGCTTATCCCCGTAGCGGGCTTATCGCTTACGGCTGGAGTATTTACAGTTCTCGCCCTCTTCGGAGTTATGAAGAATATCGCATACAGATACGCTCTCGTTATGAGCGCTCCCGTTCTTCTTGTTACGGGAATAGTTGAGGCGGCGAGCGCGAGATATACCGCGGGAGTAATCGAGATTATTATCGGTCTTATTCTCTCGGTAATCGCGTCGTTTATCTGTACGCGCTTGCTTAAATTTATTATAAAAAAACAGTATCTCAGTTATTTTGCGTACTACGATTTCGCTCTCGGCGCTCTTGCCGCGGTAATCGGCGCAATACAGTTAATTGTAAAATAAATAAGAGGAAAATAAATGGCTGAAAAAAAGACGACTAAAAAGCCCTCGAAGAAGGAAATTCAGGAGGAGCTTGAATTTAAAACAGAAAATAACGCGCGGATTGTTTCTATCGTAATATTTGCTCTTTCCGTACTGTTCTTCTTTATCGCGGTACTGAGGGGCGAGGGCGTATGGGAATGGATACATAACGTTTATATCGGAATATTCGGCTGGATGGCATGTGTTGTATGCCCGATTTTATGCATAGTTTATTCCTTCCTCTTCACCGTTAAAAAGAGCGACAGAAAGTTTACCTATGAGGCTGTGCTTATCGGCATACTCGTTCTTCTTATCCCTACGGCTATCCACGTTTTTATTAACGATACGGGCGTAGCGTTCAAGGACGCCGTAACCGAGGGATTTAAGGAAGCGCCGGGCATGTTTAACGGCGGATTTGTCGGCGCTCTCTTCGGCTGGCTTCTTCTTACTATGGGCAAGGCTCCCGCCGTCGTTGTAATCCTTCTTCTCGCCTTTGTAGACGTTTTACTTCTTTCAAGGGCAACGGTTAACCAGTTCTTTAAAAACACGGCTAAGCCCGTTAAATACGCTGTAGAGAAGGCTGCTCCCTATATTGAGGACAGACGCGAGAAAAGACGCGCGAGAAATATCGACGTTTTCCTTGACGACGAGCCTCCCGCACTTGACGGCGAGGTTAAGGATAATCAAAACGTCAAGCCTAAAAAGAGAAGAAAAAAGAGCAATTCGGACGTGCCTCTTGAAAGCGACGATATGACAGATATTATCAACGAGATTAATCAGTCTACAAGGCGTAATCAGGAGGAACGCGAAAAGCCTAAGGCGCTTGACGATATAGTTAAAACCGCGACTGAGGAAAAGCCTAAGGAAGAGAAGCTTTCAGAGCCTGTTCCTGAGTTTAAGGTAAGCGACGAGGATATGAATAAAACCGTCGTCGAATATAAGCTGCCTCCGATTGATATTCTTTCGCTCTCAAAGCCGAAAAGCGCAAAGGACGTAAGCGCGGAGCTTAAGAATACTGCCGAGCTTCTTATAAATACGCTTTCCTCATTCGGAGTATCGGCTGAGATTACCGATATTTCAAGAGGCCCTACGGTTACAAGATACGAGCTTAAGCCCGCGGCGGGCGTAAGAATATCGAAGATTGAAAATCTTTCAAAGGAAATCGCTCTTAACCTTGCGGCTACTAACGTGCGTATTGAAGCTCCTATCCCCGGCAAGGCTGCTGTAGGTATCGAAATACCTAACAGCGTAAAGAATATGGTATCAATGCGCGAGGTTATAGATACCTCCGAATTTGACGCCCAGAAATCGCTTCTTTCCGCCGCTATCGGTAAGGATATCGCGGGTAATACCGTATTCTGCGACGTTTCAAAAATGCCCCACCTGCTTATCGCGGGTACTACGGGCTCGGGTAAATCCGTATGTATGAATTCAATTATCGTTTCAATCCTTTACAGAGCCAAGCCCGACGAGGTTAAGTTCCTTATGATTGACCCTAAGAAGGTTGAATTCTCAAAATATGAAAGTATTCCTCATCTTCTCGTTCCCGTCGTTACAGACCCGAGAAAGGCTAGCGGCGCGCTCGGCTGGGCGGTAGCCGAAATGCTTAAGCGTTACCAGATGTTCTCGGATACGGGCGTAAGGGATATTTCGGGATATAACAAGTATGTTAAAAAGCATAAGGACTTAGAGCCTATGCCGAAAATCGTTATCTGCATAGACGAGCTTGCCGACCTTATGATGGCGGCGCCTAAAGAGGTTGAGGATTCAATCTGCCGTCTTGCGCAGATGGCGCGTGCGGCAGGTATGCACCTTGTTATCGCTACCCAGAGACCGTCGGTTGACGTAATCACGGGTCTTATCAAGGCTAATATTTCCTCAAGAATCGCGCTTACAGTTTCGTCCGCTATCGACTCAAGAACCATTCTTGATACGGGCGGAGCAGAAAAGCTTCTCGGCCGCGGCGATATGCTCTATTCGCCGATAGGCTCAAGTAAGCCCCTGCGTGTTCAGGGCTGCTTTATCTCCGACGAGGAGGTTGAAGAGCTGTGCGAGTTCATTAAGAATCAGGGCGAGAGCGAGTACAGCGAGGAAATCAGTAAGGAAATTGAAAACAGAGCCGTTCAGGAAAAGGGGTCCTCAAACGCGTTTGACGACGTTGAGGGAGGCGAGAGCCTTGACCCGCTTTTCGAGCAGGCTGTCGACGTTGTGCTTGATAACGGAAGAGCCTCGACCTCCTTCCTTCAGCGTAAGCTCGGAGTAGGCTATTCAAGAGGCTCAAAGATTATGGACCAGCTTGAGGAAAAGGGAATAATCGGTCCGCAGGACGGCGCCAAGCCGAGAGAGATAAGAATTAATAAGCAGCAGTGGATTCAGATGCAGGCGAACGGTCCCGTAAATACCGACGAGATTCCGTTCACGGCTGAAAATACCGAGCAGATGAGCTTTGATAGCGGCGCGGACGAAGCCCCGTTTGACGGTGGAATGTTTGACGTCTCGGCTGAGGACGACGATACTCAGGACGATTATTAATAACTATGAATAACTTCCTTCCCGTAAATAAAAAAGACATGCTTCAAAGAGGATGGGACGGCGTTGATTTTGTGTATATCAGCGGCGACGCTTACGTTGACCATCCTTCTTTCGGAGCGGCGATAATTACAAGAGTCCTTGAAAACGAGGGCTTTAAGGTAGCCGTACTAAGCCAGCCCGATTGGCATAGCACGGCTGATTTTGTTCAGTTCGGGAAGCCAAGGCTTGCGTGTTTAATATCAGCGGGTAACATTGATTCAATGGTCGCTCACTATACCGTTGCCAAGAAAAAGCGCTCATTTGACGTATATACCGCGGGCGGAAAAACGGGAAAGCGCCCCGACCGCGCGGTAACTGTATATACTAAAATTGTTAAAGAGCTTTATCCCGACGTTCCCGTAATTATCGGCGGGCTTGAAGCGTCGCTGAGGCGCTTTGCACACTACGACTACTGGGAAGATAAGGTGAAGCCGAGTATACTTATAGAGTCGGGCGCGGATTTGCTCATTTACGGAATGGGCGAAAAGCAGAGCGTAGAAATTGCGAAAAGACTGAAAAACGGCGATAATGCAGAAAACATTAGAGATATAAAGGGTACCGTATATAAGGTTGACGTAAGGGAAACGCCTTATACGGGAAGGGAATGCCCGAGCTTTGAAAACGTTAAAAGCAGTAAGACTGAATACGCTAAGGCTGCGCGAATTCAGCAGGATGAGCAGGACCATATAAGAGGCAGGGCGGTTAAACAAAAGCACGGTATAACTATGCTTGTCCAGAACGAGCCTATGCCGCCGCTCACAACCGATGAGCTTGATAAGGTTTACTCTCTTCCTTTTACAAGAACATATCATCCGATGTACGAGGCGCAGGGCGGCGTCCCGGGGCTTGGCGAGGTTGAGTTTTCAATTACCCATAACCGCGGCTGTTTCGGTGGCTGTAACTTCTGTTCAATAGCCTTTCATCAGGGAAGGTACGTTACCTCGCGCAGTAAAGAGAGCATAATAAACGAAGCAAAGGAGCTGACAAAGCTTCCCTCGTTTAAGGGATATATTCACGACGTAGGCGGGCCTACCGCTAATTTCAGACAGCCCTCGTGCGAGCTTCAGAAGGAGCACGGACTTTGCGCGGGTAAAAAATGCCTTGCGCCGAAGCCGTGTAAAAATCTCGTTGCCGACCATAGCGAATACCTTGATATTCTCCGTTCGCTGAGAAAACTTGACGGCGTTAAAAAGGTCTTTATCCGCTCGGGTATAAGATACGATTATCTTCTTGAGGATAAGGACGAGAGCTTTTTAAGAGAGCTTGTAAAGCATCACGTAAGCGGACAGCTAAGAGTCGCTCCCGAGCATTGTTCGGCGGTCGTTCTCGATATGATGGGAAAGCCGCATATAGAGTCGTATACCGAGTTTTCAAGGCGGTATTTCAAGTATTCTAACGAGGCTGAGAAGGAACAGTATTTAGTCCCTTATCTTATGTCGAGCCACCCTGGCTCAACGCTTGAAAGCGCGGTAGAGCTCGCCATCTTTTTAAAGAAAAACCGTATCCGACCCGAGCAGGTTCAGGATTTTTATCCGACACCCGCTACAATATCGACGGCTATGTACTACACGGGGCTTGACCCGTACACAATGAAAGAGGTTTACTGTTCTAAGAATCCTCACGAAAAGGCGCTTCAGCGCGCTCTTTTACAGTACTATCTTCCCGAAAATGCCGCCCTCGTTGAGGAGGCGCTGAAAAAAGCGAAACGCTTTGATTTAATTGGAAACGGGGATAACTGTCTTATACAGAAACGCAGCCAGAATAACAGAAACAACCGAAATAATAAAAAACAGAAAAAAGTAAGAAAATGAAAAACTCCTCAAGACAAACTATGATATTAATCGGCATAGCCCTTCTTCTTATAGCAGGGGTTTTGCTCTATATATCATTAAATCAGCCGAGGGTTTATACCGATACTCCGTCTGAAAAAATAACAGTAACCGAAAAAACAAAAGCCGAAGAAACCGAAACTGAGGCAGAGCACATGGCCCAAACGCAGAAAAATACGGAAAAGTCTTATTCATATCCGATAAATCTCAATACCGCGAGCATGGAAGAGCTTATGAGCATTGACGGTCTCGGAGAGGCAAGAGCGGGCGCAATAATCGAGTACCGCGAATACCTCGGAAAATACGACAGCGTAAAACAGATAACTGAAATTCAGGGAATAGACGAAGAGATATATAATAAGGTCGCGGGGTATCTTACGGTATGATTAAAAACGCTATTAATACGCTTTCTTACGCCGTATACCCTAAGCGCTGTAAAATCTGCGGCGAGGTCATAAGGGTTGAAAACGATCTCTGCGACGAGTGCGAAAACGCAAAAAGAATAAGCGGAGAAATCTGTCTGAAATGTGGACGTGAAAAGGACGGATGTATCTGTAAAAATGAAAAATTCAGCCCTAAATACAAGGCGTTTTCCGCTCCGTATTACTATGAGGGCAGTATTGAAAGAGCGGTTAACCGCTTTAAAAACAACGGCTTTACCGAGCTTGCCGAGGGTATGAGCGAGGCTATATTCGATACCGTAAACGAAAGGTTTAAAGGTATTGAATTTGACTTTGTTACGTCCGTGCCTATGAGAAAGGGCAAGGAACGGAGAAGGGGATATAATCAGTCCGAGCTGCTTGCTAAAGCGCTGTCAGAGCGGCTGAATACCGAATATAAGCCCCTGCTTGAAAAGATTCGTAAATCTCCCGCTCAGCGTTATTCAGACGCTGAAAGCAGACGTGTAAACGTTTACGCAACCTTTGACCTTATCAAAGGAGAAAATGTCGAAGGGAAAACGGTTCTTATTGTCGACGACGTAAAAACTACGGGAAATACGCTCAGCGAATGCGCCGCGATGCTGAAAATCTACGGCGCTACGGTGTACGCCACCTCATTTGCGGTAACAAAAAAGCGAAAATAATAATCCGCAATCAAAATAACATTGACTGCGGAAAATAATTGTGTTACTATACTAAAGTTAATAAGCACCTGTGGCGCTCGTCAAAATATCCTGCGTGATTGAAATGTATTGCTCTTATAGTTTGAAATAGCAATACAATAATAATCACTTCAGATGTTTTTCCTCTTCGATGCGGTACAAGTATCCTCATCGGTAAAAAGCAAGACTTTTGCGTGTCGTATAAGTTAAATATGCGGGTATGGTGGAATTGGCAGCATCGCTGCCGAAGTGCTCGCAGTGCGAGATGAAGCGAGGCAGGGATGGCGCAGCGGTCAAAATTCATAGCGAAAGCTATAATGAATTTTGGGCACCGCAAGAGTCTCGCGTGTCGAAAAAGTTAATAATTATTTGCGGGTATGGCGGAATTGGCAGACGCGCTAGATTTAGGATCTAGTATCTGACGATGTGCAGGTTCAAGTCCTGTTACCCGCACCATAATAAAAACGGTCGGCTCATCTGAGCTGACCGTTTTATTATTCTGTTATACCGACTGCTTATCAATTACGTTAATCTGGTTTGAATAAGCGGTCGAGAGAACTCCGTTACTGTTATAGTAGGTTATGTAACCCCGCGCCGCCCAGTTATATTTAGATGTAAGTCCGTTTATGTTCGTTATATATATTCCGCTCTCGTCAATGCCCTCATATTTACTTACGAGGCTTTTATTATTAATTGTAAGTACGAAATCCGTCGGGTTGAATTCATCAGCCTTGCCCTTATAGTAGCAGGTTCCTATTTCTACAATACGTGAGGTGTCGGGAATATCAGCCGCAATTATATATGAGCCGACATACTTTTCGCCTGTGTTGACGAGCTCATAACTGAGCGTAATCGCGGGAGTTATTCCGTCGGCTGATACAGGCTGTTCGGGAAGGGCAACTCCAAGTGAATCGTAAGCGGGAGTAATAACTGCGTTTCTTCCCGCCCTGAGCTCGCTTAGTACCATTATCTTATCGTAGCTCCATCTTCCGTTTGTATGTCCGTATTTATACGGAACGCTCGGAAGAATACTGTCAAGCGATTCGTATTCGCTCCATTCAGCCGCGCTTTTGCTTATCTGAGCCTCAATCTGTCCCGTGTCGTTTGTAACCGTAAGGGTAGCGATTGAGTTGCTGATAAAGACGGCTTTAAGATAAGTGTTTGAAGATACTGTAAAGGTATAAACCTTGTCGCTTGACAAGTAACGCTTTGTTTTGATTTCGTACCAGCCTTTGAAAGTGTAGCCTTCGTTATTCACGGCTCTGAGCGTAATGCTGTCTCCGAAGGCGGGGGGAAGCCTGCAGCTCGCGTTGGTCTGTATACCGCCTGTTTCTGCGGTTGCGCTGCCTCCTTCGCTTGTTGTAACGGAAACCTCAAGGTAGGGCGCAAGCTCAGAAATCTTAGTCAGGATTTCGGCGGTCTTTGCGTCTATGGCGTACTGAGGATATGCGAGCGAACTTTCATCTGTCAAGTCGATATACTTTACAATAGACGAATACATATTTTCATATGACTGCGCAGTGTAGTCGGCGGCGTCAAATGATTTGCCGAGACCTACCGCGGATACAAGAGCGGAAATATCGTTATCAAATTCGCTCACAGTATCTCCGCAGACACTGCATACGCCTGAATATACGTCGTTTTCAGCATTATAGGAATAGCTGTAATTATGAGGGCTTACGGGAATCGGACGCTGCTCTGTAAGCGTTTCTCCGCAAACCGCGCAGCGCGTTCCCTGGGTTAAACCTGCCTGAGTACAGGTAGGAACTCTTCCCGGTACGGTTTCAGGCGTGTGACCGAGCGGTGTAATGGGGGAAAGCTTTACATCTCCGCAAATTGTACAGGTGGATTCCATTACGCCCTTCTTTGTACAGGTAGGCTCATAAAGAACGCTGTCCTGATAAGTATGACCGAGTGCTTCAACAGGTTCGGTGTAGCTTTCGCCGCAGGTTGTACAGATATATGTTCTTATACCCTCTTCGTTACACGACGGCTGCTTTGTTACTGAAGACGAATATGTATGGTGGAAGGATTTTTCGTAATAACACGGATTAGACATCCTTTCCTGATAGGCGTCGGTTGCGTCTGAAATCTCGCCGAAATATATCGTTTCGCCCGTGTTTATATAGTCGTCAATAAGCGCCGCTATTACTTCGTTTTCAAGGTTGTTATCGCTTGTGAATCCTTCTTTTCCGATGTTGATTACGTTCATAGCAAGCGAAAGCCAGTTACCTGACGCGATATTTATAGCGCCCTTGACAACCTGAACTAAAACGTCGGTAGAAACTAGCGTACTGTCGCCCTGAATACTGCGAAGTCCCGTGCAGCCAATCATAGCCTTTGTTGACATACTCGTATCCTTTAGCAGCATAGACTGAATTTCAAGCGTATCAACCGCAGTCATATTAGCGAAGGTGTAATCGCCTATACGAGCAACGTCCTCTTCAATAACTATTCGGGTTACGTCCGTTCTTCCCGCAAAGGGACCTGACGCTGCGTCCGGATAATCGGGAGAGCTTCCTGGGTTATCGCCGTCGCCCGTAAGATAAAGAACTCGCTCGTCCTTATCTATAAGGTAATAAGCCGTATACGTTCCGTCGGTCAGCACGCCGCGCTCAAAATATCTTGTATTGGCATATGCCTCAAAGCCGACAGCGAATACGCACGTTATCAGCAGGGAAGCGGCAAGCATTACCGATATTATTCTCTTTATATTTTTCATAAAAATCACCTTCAAAGCGGATGGAGGTTAATTATTTCCATTTTTATAATACCACACTTTATTATAAATGTAAATAAATTATTACTTTGTTTCCCAATTAAATATCATTTTATTTCGGCATATGCACGCTGTACTTGAAACGTTGAATGAAATTTGGTATAATCTCTTAAACAGATTTGAGAGGTGAACATTATGCAGACATATCCGCAGGTTGACGAGTATATGAATAAAATAGGGCTTAAATATATTAAAAACCCTAACGACTTTATTGCGGGACTCGCTATGAGAACCGACAGGGCATATGCAAAGGAAATGGCTGAGGAACTCAATTCAAGAGCCGAGGGCGCCCCTAAAAACAACGCGAGGTTCTATGAACTTAAAAACCGTACCCTTGAGGGTTCGGTATATGTTTCCGCGGCGTTTGACAGCGGCGTTTTCCGCCATATAGGAAATATGATAATCGATGAAGCTGAAAATTTTAAGGGCGAGGTGCTCGATTTATGCTGCGACTGCGGAATAGTAACCTGCTTTATGGCTGAAAATTTCCCCGACTCTCATTTTACCGGCGTTGATATAAACGAAAGCGCAATTAATAATGCAAAGGAACTTGCGGAATGGTTCGGGCTTACTAATGTTGAATTTATATGTTCGGACGTTTACGAATTAAATCTTGATAAAAAGTTTGACGCCGTAACCTCGTTCAGGAGTCTTCTTGACGCGGCGGATAAGAAAACAAAAGGGCTCAACTTTATCGGTAACCGTGATAAAAGGGAAGAGTCTTATAAAAACGCCTTTCTTGATTTTGCCGACGCAGTCAGCAGACATCTCGCCGACAACGGCTTTGTTCTGAGCGTCGAGAGATATACCGCCGAATACGGCTGGCTCGGATGGATGGAAGCGCTCAGCGAAAAGGGGATATACGCTACCGAAAAATCAACTCTTATGAGGGCGCAGGATATCTCTTCCGTCAAGGAATACTCCGTTACATATGCTGAAAAGGGCGAGGCTTCAGACCCGCTTGAGGTATTTACTGCATCAATGGCTAAGAATTTCAAAAGCGGAACGGGATATGACGGCGGTATGGCTGAATTTGCTCTTTACTATGACAGCGAGGGCGAGATAGAGCTTTACGACGTTGAAAAGAACAACCGCGTTATACACCAGTTTGCCTTTGCCGTATCGAAGAAGGGAAAGGGCATGTATTACGACGCTTCAAACGATTCAAGAATCATAAGATACTTTAATCCTAAAAAAGAGGAAGCTATACGGAAAGAGTTTGAGAATAAGCTTGCTCTGTATGACAGAGAGATATATTCTGTAATAGAATATAGTGTAAGCATTGATTAATTAATAGACTCTCGTCTATCTATTTCGTCAAAATGTACAAACGGACAATATTCAAATTGTGCAAGATTACTAAATTTAAACAGTTTGTAAATTTTTGCTTGTAATTAGTGACGAAAAATGCTACAATGTGACTGAAAGTAATATATAAAATATGTATTAGAAATTGGAATGGAAACGGAATCGTATGATTGTTAAACTCATAATCTTTGCCGTTTACGGCGTAATTCTCGGATTAGTTACGATTCCTCTTTCAAAGAAACTGACTCTTTCGAGAACCGAAGATCCCGGTATGGCGGCACCTCTCAATAAATTAACGGTTAAGTTGCTTTGTATCGTATTCGGACTTGTTACATCGGCAGCACTTGTGTTTACCGCAAACAGTTATTCTTTAATGGTAAGAGATTTGTTGCTGCTCGTTCCGATATTCAGCATTATGATTGTTGATGCTCTTGTTCGGAAAATCCCTAACCCGCTATTACTTACAATGCTCGTTATCGACATTGTTTCCCTTATATATGAATGTATTAAACTCGACGATCCTGATGATGTCCTCGATTTAATATTTAAACCGATAGTAGGCGTTGCCATGGGTATGATTGTATGTATTATCCCGAGCATACTTAAAATACCGATGGGTGCAGGAGATGTCAAGTACAGCGGCGTTATCGGATTTACCGTTTATGCTTTCGGATATTTCCAGGCAATGGTATTAATGTCTGTACTTGTTGCGCTGTATTGGGCTTATTTGAAAGCCAGTAAAAAAGGCGGAATCAAAACGCTGATACCTATGGGTCCGTTCCTTTCGATCGGAACGATTATTACGATGTGCGTACCGATAACGCGTTTCGTAGGCGAAATCAGTTTATTTTAGAGGTGCTTGCACCTTTATAATAAAAAATTTGAATTCAACTTAAATTTATGAAAGGAGAAACATTATGACATTCTTCAGAGATGAAAACGGACAGGGAATGGTAGAGTACGCTCTTATCCTTGGTCTCATCGCTATTGCAGCTGTTGTTATTCTCATCGTTCTTGGACCGAGAATTAAGAACCTCTTCAAGAAGGCAAACAACACATTAGCAAGCAACGAGCTTCAGTAAGCAAACAAAAACGTAAATTTCGGGGCGGGGAAACCTGCCCCAATTTTCGGTAATTTAAGGCGGTGAAATGAATGAAAAACCGTAAAAGGAAAAGAAGAGAAAGCGGTCAGGCTATTGTTGAATTCGCTCTGGTACTACCGTTCTTTCTGCTTTTAGTTATGGGAATTCTGGATTTCGGCTGGCTGTTTTATAACTATATTTCAGTTGAGAATTCCGCCCGTAACGCTGCCCGTATAGCATGCGTAGAGTATACGGAAACATGCTATAATGATAAGGGCCAGAACAAGGGCCCCGTTTTTGATAAAAATTTCGACCCTGAAATTGTTAAAAATAACACAGACAATAAAGCGTATACCGACCAGGAAAGGCATATTGCAAACGTAATTGACTTGTCTATGCCTAAAAGCGTAACAATTGAAAGCATTGATATAAGCTACACCTACGACAAGAAGATGTGGCCTAATAATCAGGCGGATTACAGAGTTGAAAAACGTTCTGAGGGAGATGTTATTGTTACTGTTAAGGGCAAGTTCAAGGTGCTTACTCCCGTTCTCGGTGTATTCTGTGATAATATGGAAAAAACCGTTACGGCGCAGTCCACCTATAAGGTTGAGACTCATCCTAACAGCGACGGTGACGATTAAAGGCTGATTGCGTCTAATCGGTCTTATTTGAGTTGTAAACTATGATTCTATTTTTAGAATCTTTATATATATATTAAAAACTTTAAAGTCTGAAAGGCTTAAAATCTAAAGTAAAAAGAGGGAAAGAATTTATGAAGAAGGTCTATTTAATCGCAGTTGTATTTGCACTTGTTGCAGGACTTGCAACCTATATGTTTGCAAACAACATCAGCAAAAAAACCACAATCAAGGACAGAGAAACCGTAAGCGTAGTTGTAACGCTTAAGGATATTCCGAAAAACACAATGATTTCAAATGAGATGCTTGCAGAAGATGCAGGATATTTCCAGGTAAGAAGCATTATTAAAGAGGACGCAACTCCCGAATACATCTCATCCTTTGACGAAATCAGGGAACAGGTTACGGCGGTTGACTTATATTCCGGCGAGCAGCTCAGCGCTCATAGATTTGTAGGTTCCGACGACGAAAGCGTAGGCTTATCCTACAAGCTTGCAAAGGGCAAGAAGGCTTACTCCTTCCAGGCGAGCAGCACAAACGGCGTTGACGGATATATATCTGTAGGCGATACAGTTGATATTATTACATATGAAACAGACGCTGACCGTAAAGTTACAACTAAGGTAGCTTATAAGGATTTGAAAGTTATCAAGGTATCGAATAACAGCGATGATTCCGCTGCTCAGTCAAGCGATTCAAAGATTACAAGCTATAGCGCTATTACCGTAGAGGTTAATGAAAAGCAGGCGCTTAAGCTTTATGAAATTGAGAATTCACAGACATTCAAACTTATTCTTAACTCTAAGCGTGAGCAGACTCTCGAAGACGTTAAAAGAGATGCAGAGGCTGCAGCGGCAGCAAAGCAGGAAGCTGAGGCTGAGGCAAACGCAAAGGCAGAGGAAGAGAACCAGGCATAATTCCGTGCAGCAAAAACTTAAAGTTGGAGATAAGAGATTATGGATAAAATAAATATTGTTGTTTGTTCAAACGATACCGAATACAAGGTTGCTCTTAAAAACAAGCTTGTTGATGAAAATATTGAGATTATCGGATATTCTGATGTAGAACCCTCAGCCAAGGTCAGAATCCTGGGATTCGTACCCGATATTGTAGCTTTTCTTGTAAGCAGAATTGATATTGATTCTCAGCTTATGGATTTCATTGAGGATATGAACCTCAGCTCAATAGGCGCGGTTCCGATTATCCTTACCGACGAGGTTAATGTTGATATCGTTAATATGGCTGCTCAGGCGGGCGTAAGACAGGTAATGAATATCGAGGTCGGTGCTGAGGAATTCTGTAAGAGCATTACAAAGCTTGCAAGTAAAGAGAGAAAACACAGCGTTGCTCAGAATACAGAAAAGAGAACGCGTTCAAAAGTATATTCATTTTTCAGCGGTAAGGGCGGAGTAGGTAAAACCACGCTCTGTACAAATACTGCAGTAGCGCTTGCCTCAAGAGGCAAGAAAACGCTCCTTATAGATTTAGACCTTCAGTTCGGCGACGCCGATATGGCTCTTGACGTTTCTCCTAATGAAACAATCGTAGACCTTTCAAGAGACCTTAACGGAATTTCCCTTGATAATATAACTTCGTCCTGTACGACTCATCCGTCTGGCTTTATGCTTTTAGCTTCTCCGAGCTCACCCGAGCTTGCCGAGTATGTTACAAGTGCGGCGGTTAAATCAATACTCGATATCGCAAGAAACTATTTTGAGTATATCTTGATGGACTGCGGCTGCGCGCTCGTTGACCCCGTTATTACCGCTCTTGAAAACAGCGATACTATCTTTATGGTTAACGACGTTAACATCCTTTCTCTTAAGAGAGCTAAGGTTTGTCTCAACGTTATTCAGCAGCTCAATCAGGGCGATAAAGCAAGGCTTATTATTAATAAAAACCTCAAGAAAAACAATGTAAATATTTCGGATTTTGAAAATCTTCTCGGAATCCCAGCATATGCGGTTATCTCAAACGACTTCAAGTCTGTTAATTCCTCTCTTAATAACGGACAGCCGGTTGTTGTTTACAAGCCGCGTTCACCGATAGCTAAGGATATGAACAGTTTTGTTGACAAGCTTGTTCTTGAAAGAGAGGGAACTCTTGCCAACGACAAGAAATCAAAATTAAGGAAGAAGAATAGCTAATGGGATTACTTGACAGATATAACAACTTAAATCCTGATGAAAAATCAGAGGTTGAAGTTCAGCAGGAAAGCTCTTCGGGAAGACCGGGGCAGAGAAATTCAAGAGCCAACGCAATTCTTGAAGACAGATATGCTGAAACAAAAACAAGAATTCACGCCGCCATAATTGAAAAAATGACGGGCAGCGATTCGTCCGCATTAACCGAAGAGGGAATGAGAAACCTCATAAAGGAATACGTCGACAGACCCGAATTTGAAATTCCCCGTATTGAAAGAGGACTTATTGCTGACGAGCTTTACGATGATATTATGGGCTACGGTCCTATTCAGCCGCTCGTTGACAGCGACTTATTTACCGAAATAATGGTTAACGGACCTTATCAGGTTTACATTGAAAGCAAGGGTCTTCTTAAGCTTACCGATATTCAGTTTCGTGACGACGCTCATCTTCGTCAGGTTATCGACCGAATCGTTACGAAGGTCGGCCGTCACGTTGATGAGGCAAGCCCGATGGTTGACGCCCGTCTTCCCGACGGCTCGCGTGTTAATGTAATTATTCCGCCTGTATCGCTTGTCGGTCCGGTGCTTACAATACGTAAGTTCTCCAAGACCCCGATTACGGCGCAGAACTTAATAAACTGGGGCTCTGCTTCAGGTCGTATGCTCGCCTTTCTTGAGGCTGCGGTACAGGGCAAACTCAATATTATTGTATCAGGAGGTACAGGCTCGGGCAAAACGACGCTTCTGAACATTCTGTCCTCCTATATTCCCGAAAACGAACGTATAGTTACAATCGAGGACTCTGCTGAGGTTCAGCTTAAACAGGACCACGTAATTACTCTTGAGAGCAGACCCGCCAACGTAGAAGGCAAGGGTAAAATCAGCATCAGAGATCTTGTCGTTAACGCCCTTCGTATGAGACCTGACCGTATCATCGTCGGTGAGGTTCGTAGCGACGAAACACTTGACATGCTTCAGGCCATGAATACGGGTCATGACGGCTCACTTACAACTATCCACGCCAACTCTCCGCGAGACTCGATTTCCCGTATTGAAACGATGGTTATGATGTCGGGTTCCGAGCTTCCCTCAAAGGCTATCAGAGACCAGGTTGCCTCGGCTATCAACATTATCGTTCAGCAGGCCCGTCTCAGAGACGGTTCAAGAAAGATTATTTCGGTTTCCGAAATCGTTGGAATGGAGGGCGACGTTATCCGTATGCAGGATATATTCGTTTACGAAACCGAAGGTTCGTTGGACTCAACCGGAAAATTCAAGGGAGAGTTTAAGGCTACCGGTATTGTTCCGAAATGTATTGATAAAATTCGTGAGAACGGAGTGAGTGTAGATAATGAATGGTTCCGTAATTAGTATAGTACTTGTTGCCGTTTCTTTTGCGCTTCTTGTATTTGCGCTTGCATATATTATAGTAGGCACGATTATGGCCGATAAAATTGCGGCTGAGAAGAGAATTGAGGAGCTTAATTTAAAAGAAGGCGACGCAGCTGATTTAGCTCTCGTTAAAAACGAAAGCAAGAGAAGTCAGAGGAAGAAAAGAAAAAATAAGAGTAATGCGGAGGAACGCCTCGGTACTGTTATCTATAAGGAACTTCAGTCCGCAGATATAAAAATGCGACCCGAAGAATTCCTTTTAATCTGGGTTCTTCTTATATTCATTCCGGGTTCTCTCGTAGGAATGTTTGTAGGTAATGTAGTTATTGCTATGGCGCTTATAGTCGCAGGACTTGCGCTTCCTATCGTATATATCAAGGTTAAGCAGAAGCAGAGGGTTAAGCATTTTGAGGAGCAGCTCAGTGACTCGCTTATGATATGCTGTTCGTGTCTTCGTTCGGGTCTTAGCTTTACTCAGGCTATGGAGACAATAGCTCACGATATGGACGCTCCGATTTCAACCGAATTCGCTCTCACTATTAAAGAGATGAATATGGGTTACTCAATGGACGAGGCTCTTGAAAACCTTGCAAGAAGAATTAAGAGTAAGTACGTTGAACTTATGGTATCCGCCGTTCTCGTTCAAAGACAGACTGGTGGTAACCTCTCGCGTATTCTTGAAAATATTTCCGATACAATCAAGGAAAAAATGAAACTTCAGAAGCAGCTTAAAACCGCTACCGCTTCAGGTAAGACATCGGGAATTATCGTTGGCGTTATGCCCCTTATTATCCTCGGAATGTTTTCGCTTGTTAATTACGATTTCGTAAAAGTTCTTTTTGAAGAGACGAGGGGAAATATTGTACTTGCAGTTGCGGCAGGTCTTGAGCTTATGGCGTTTGTTGCAGTAAAGAAGATTACGACGATTAAAATGTAGGAGAAAGACGGATGAATCAATACTTTACGCAATTTCTTGTAATTGCATATTCGCTGCTTGCTCTTGTTGCCGTTATCCTTATTCTCGGTAAGAAGGGAAGAGAGGAGGACAGCAACCTCCGCCGTAAGCAGGAAATAGGCAAGGACACAGTAAAAGCAGATTATAAAAATGTTAATACCTCCTTCCGTGAGCGTGTTATTCAGCCTATAATTGATAAACTCAATCAGACTGAAATCTACGGAAAAGACGCTACAAAGAATGAGAGACAGAAGAAAAAGAAAGAGCTTCTTGCGTTAAAACTAAGAAAAGCGGGTATCCATATATCGGCTTCGAATTTCCAGTTCTTTAAAACGGCTTTCCTTATTATCGTTTCGATTATGTCATTGGGATTAACTCTGATTTTGTATAATATTAACCATAACTCTATCTATATCGGAATACTCGGCGTAGTTATTGCCGCTTTAGGTCCCGACTTGTTCCTTATGAGTAAGGTTAAGAGCCACCAGAACGCTATTAAATATCAGCTTGCCGATACTATCGACCTTATGAGCGTATGTATGGAAGCGGGTCTCAGCTTCGACGCCTCTCTCGTTAAGATTTCAGAGAGAATGGAAGGACCGCTTATTGACGAGCTTATGACGGTATTTAGGCAAATTCAGCTCGGTAAAAACAGAAACGAGGCTCTTAAATCAATGGCGGATTCCTCCGACGTTAAAGAGCTTAAAACCTTTGTTTCCGCCGTTATTCAGGCGGGACAGCTCGGTATTCCGATTACAAACGTTTTACAGTCACAGGCTGAACAGCTCAGAATGAATAAGAGCGAGGAAATCAAGGAGGTAGCCGCAAAGGTTCCTACTAAAATGACAATTCCGACAGTTATATTTATCCTTCCCGCTATCGTTTGCGTTATTTTAGGACCAGTTGTTTTCTCGGTTATGGATAACCTCGGCGGTGTATTCTAATGAAAATACTCTCAGTTTATAAAAACAACGAATTATTAATTGAATATATCGAGGACGCAAGCAGTTTTTTAAGGCGTTTTATGGGTCTTATGTACAGGAAAAGCATACCCGAGTCTCACGGACTGCTTCTGACCCCGTGTAATGAAATTCATACCTTCGGTATGAGATTCGATATTGATACAATTACGCTTTCAAAGGATAATACCGTTTTATTTATCGACCGTGCGGTTAAGCCGCGAAAGGTCAGAAAACGGGTTGAAGG
>CAMVRG010000015.1 GCA_947169815.1 uncultured Clostridia bacterium
GTCGATTCCTATACCGAGACCGCCCGTAGGAGGCATACCGTACTCAAGCGCGGTAACGAAGTCGTTATCAATCATATTAGCCTCGTCGTCGCCCGCCTCGCGGAGCTTCATCTGAGCCTCAAAGCGTCCCTGCTGGTCTATCGGGTCGTTAAGCTCGGAATAAGCGTTTCCGTACTCGCTTCCCATAATGAAAAGCTCAAAGCGCTCTGTAAGAACGGGACAGTCAGGCTTTCTCTTGGTAAGCGGAGAAACCTCAACGGGATAGTCCATAATGAAGGTAGGCTGAGTAAGATTTTCCTCAACGAATTCTTCAAAGAACGAATTGAGAATATCGCCCCAGGTAGCCTTTCCGTTTTCTATTTCTATTCCCTTTTCCTTCGCGATTTCAACCGCCCTGTCGTTATCGCTCATAAATTCGGAAAAATCAACGCCCGCATATTCCTTAACCGCGTCAACCATCGTAAGACGTCTGAACGGGCTTTCAAGGTCAACCTCGGTACCGTTAAAGGTAATATGAAGATTACCTTCGCATACCTCGTTAGCTGCGTTTCTTATAAGCGCCTCGGAAATATCCATCATTCCGTGGTAATCCGTAAACGCCTGATAAAGCTCAATACAGGTAAACTCGGGGTTATGCTTTACGTCCATACCCTCGTTTCTGAAGTTTCTTCCGATTTCATATACTCTTTCCATACCGCCGACGATAAGTCTCTTTAAATAAAGCTCGGTCGCGATACGAAGGTACATATCCATATCAAGAGTATTATGGTGAGTTATAAACGGACGGGCTGCCGCTCCGCCGGGTATTAAGTTAAGGATAGGCGTTTCAACCTCGATAAAGCCGAGGTTGTCAAGATATCTTCTTATTGAGGTAATAATCTTTGAACGCTTGATAAAGGTATCCTTAACGTCGGGATTCATTATCATATCAAGATAACGCTTACGGTATCTTGTATCCGTATCGGTAAGTCCGTGGAACTTTTCGGGAAGCGGAAGAAGAGATTTTGCAAGGAGTCTTATTTCGCTTGCGTGAACCGAGATTTCGCCCGTTCTCGTCTTGAAAACGGTTCCCTTAATCTCAACTATATCGCCGATATCCCAGCTCTTGAATTCCCTGAACACGTCCTCGCCTACGTCGTTCATACGGACGTAAGACTGAATTCTTCCGTTTCTGTCCTGAACGTCGATAAAGTTAGCCTTACCCATATCGCGCCACGTCATAATACGACCTGCGATAATTACCTCCTTGCCCTCAAGAGCGTCAAAATCCGCCTTGATTTCGTCGGAGTGGTGGGTCTGCTCGGCGAGAGTAATCTCAAACGGGTCGCGTCCGTCAGCCTGAAGCGCCTTGAGCTTGTCAATTCTTATCTGCTTCTGCTCGTTTTCGGAGAGAACGACCTCGGCCATAGTCATCTGAGCCGAATTTGCGTTATTACCTATTTTTGTAATTATATCGAGAACCTCTTCCTCGGTATCGGCTGAGCCCTCAAGCGCGGTCGCGCCCGTCTGTAAAAGAAGAGCGTACTTAACCCTGTCGCCGTCAGCTTCAACGAGATACTTGGGATTAGTCTTTTCCTCGTCGCCCTGAAGAGTATTCTGAACCTTCATTCTGCTGTTCTTCTTAACAGCCTTTACGCCTCTTTTGCAGGCGTCCTCCTTATCAAATACGGGGGAAACGCCAACCGCCGCGTCATCTATAAAAAGCGTGAAAGTGAAGGTATTATCGCCTTTTTTGGTTATTTCAAACCTTCCTGCCATATAATTTACCTCTTATTTCTTTGCCTTAGTCTTTTTCTTTTCTTTTTTAACCTTTTTGATTTCAAAATCAATAGTTCCGACAGGAGCCTCTACGGTAACGGTATCCCCCGCCTTAGCGCCCATAAGCGCTTTGCCGATAGGGCTTTCGTCAGAGATAAGTCCCTCAGCGGGATTAGAGCGGGTATAATCAACAATCTTATACGTAAGCTTAGCCTTATCGCTCTTGCGTACAACGCTTACTACGGTATCCATAGTAACCGTATCGTCGTCAGCGTCAACGCTTTCAACTATAACGGCGTTTTTAAGCTGATATTCAATTTCTCTGATACGGGCTTCCATCTGGTCCTGCTCGTTTCTCGCTTCCTCATATTCGCTGTTTTCGCTGAGGTCGCCGTAGGAACGCGCTACCTTAAGCTTTTCAGCTATGTCGGCTCTTCCCTCGTTAGTGAGATAATCGCGCTCAGCCTCAAGCTCCGCCTTACCGGCAGCCGTCATTTTAAATACCTTGTTTGCCATATCTGTTACTCCTTTAAGAAATAATATATTTTATTACACAATTTAACTAACTAATTATATATTATAAAATATAATAAGTCAATAAAATTTTCATTTAAGAAGAAAAAACAAAATTTTCCGCTTTAATATTCGTTTAATATTCGCGTTGTACTATTCAGACAGCGAAGGGAGTTACCCCTCTCCCTTCCGGACAATTTTTTCATTTTTCATACTCTCCTTAAAAGATTCAACCCACACGCTGAGTGTGGGTTGAGTCTTTATTCTATTTGTTGAGCATAGAGTTTTCGCTTCGTCTGAGCGCAATATTTTCAGTCGGCGTAAAGAGAAGATAACAGCCGTACCACGCGTCCTCGCGAAGAGTGTCAAACGAAGCGTAAACCTCGTTATTTTCGCTGTTATAGCTTATATCCTTTCTTATACCGCTTCCGTACTTGCCCTCTCTTACGTTCGGGTCAAATATAATAGCGGTGTCCTCGTCCTTAATTCCCGCAACGACTACGTAATGACCGCCCGTCAACGAGAAAAGCGGAATCTTTCCTACGTTTGCAACGGCGAGATAGCCTTTTTTAAGATGGTCTTTAAGCTTCTCGTTATCGTCGGTAAGCTCGCAGGTAATCTTATAATCCCTCTCGAGCATCTCAGCCGCCTTATTAAGATTTGAACCCGACGGAATACGGCAACCGTAGTCGAGCATCTTCTGAGTCATTTCCTCAAGGGTTACCGTATACGTTGTCTCATTCATTACTATCATCACAGCCGAGCATACGCCGCAGCCGGCAGAGGCAATCGTAGCGTCGGGGTGCTTTTCGTGAGGATACGGAATTGTGCTTCCCCGCTGAGTAACGTAAAGCTGAGGTGCGAGAGAAGCCACGCCGTTTTCATCCGAGGTATATACAACGTTTTCAAATATCGCCTCGCGGTTTTTACAGAGCCGTCCCTCAGCGTCGAAGAGGTATTTAACCCCGTCAATTTCATATACGCCCCTTACGGCGCAGGAGTTTTCGATATAATATCTTTCGCCGTCAAGCTCAAGCCATTCGGAATAAGAGCTGAGCTCGCCGTTTTTAAAGTATCTGAGCTTGCCCTTATATTCGGCGATACCCGTTGAAAGACGTCCGTTTTTAAGGTAATGCGGAAGTCCGCCGCAGAGCTTTATTCCGTTTACGCTTTCATCGAATTTTCCGTCGGTATACCACCTTCCGTCGTGGAGTCCGTCGGAGGTTATTCCGTTAACGAAGGTATACCATTCGTCGTCGACCTTTATTTTTCCGTTTACGCTTGTATCAACGAGACCGTTTTTGAAATACGCTCCGTCGAACACGCCGTTTGCAAGGGCTCCGCCGCTTAAATAATATCTTATATTGTCAACGGTTTTATAGCCCGAATAATCGCTCTTTATTCCGTTTTTATAGTATACGTTACCGTAAATTCCCGTATAGATATAGCCTGCCATAAAGCAGAGCTTTTTATTATCGGCTTTATGTATTCCGCAGTAATCCTTATCGGCAAGACCGTTTTTATAATAACAGCCGTCAAAGTAGCCGTTAAAGAGCCTTCCCGCCCTTACATAATAGGCGTGCTTCAGGTAGACCTTATAGCCCGTAAAGCTGAAATCAATATAGCCTCTTTCGTAGTAGAAGCCCGACATAGGACCGCTGAAGAGATTGAATTTATCGGTAAAGCTCGGAGAATAATCCGACTCGTCCCCAGTTTCGATTTCGCCTTTGACGAATTCGTATTTCTTTCCGTCAACGTCGTAGCTTCCGTTGATATAAGAACACCATACGCCGTCCTTATAATAACGGTTTCCGTAAATGCCCGTATAGGATTTACCCTGACGGAGATAGTATTCAAGACCGCCGATTTCAAGCACGGCGTTCATTTTAGAAGCCCTTACGCCGTCGGAATAATAGACCTCTTTATAAAGCCCGCTGTATGCGTTTCCGTTTTTTTCGAGCTTTCCCGAGGCGCTTACGGTAAAGCCGCTCTCGTTTTTATCGAAGCCGAAGGCAGTATAAGGGATAAGCATACAAAACGCAAGAAAAACGGCTATAACGCCGCACAGCTTTTTCATTCCCTCACCGCCTTTAACAGATATTTAATTATATTATATATCAAGTAAAATATATTTCAAGTAGGTAAAATAAAAAAAGCCTGAATAATTCAGGCTTTTTGCATCAGTCGTTCGGGATGAACGCCTTATGAATTGCGTTAACCGCTCTGTCCGCCTCGGCAGCGTCGATAATAACCGAAATCTTTATCTCCGAGGTAGAAATCATTTTAATATTAATTCCGCTGTCAAAAAGCGCCTCAAACATCTTGGTTGCGGTACCCGGGTGAGATTCCATTCCCGCGCCTACGATTGATACCTTGGCAACGCTTGTATCGCAGACAATCTTCGCGCCGTCAAGCGCGCCGAGCCCTTCAAGCAGCTCTACCGCTACGGGTCCGTTTTCCTTATTTACGCTGAAAACGATATCCTTAGTTCCGTTTCTTCCGAAGGACTGAAGAATAATATCAACGTTTATATGTCTCTGCGAAAGCTTTGAGAAGATTTTAAAAGCAACGCCCGGGTTATCCTGAACGCCGAGAATTGAAACAAGCGCTACGTCCTTATCCTTGGTTACGCCGCGAATTAACATTTTTTCCATATTTGCTACCTCCTTAACGATTGTACCGGGGACGGGATTGAGAGAAGAGAGAACCTCAAGCTCAACCTCGTACTTTTTAGCCATTTCCACGCTTCTGTTATTAAGAACCTGAGCGCCGAGAGTTGCGAGCTCAAGCATTTCGTCATATGTTATTTCTTTAAGCTTTTTAGCGCCCTCAACCTTACGCGGGTCAGCGGTGTAAACGCCCTCTACGTCGGTAAAAATCTGGCATTTATCGGCGTGAAGAGCCGCCGCGATTGCTACCGCGGAGGTATCCGAGCCGCCGCGCCCGAGAGTCGTTAAATCGTCATATCTGTTTATGCCCTGAAAGCCTGCTACAACTACGATATTATGCTTTGCAAGCTCAGCCTGAAGGCGGTTCGGTTTTATGTTTTTTATTCTCGCAGAGCCGTATACCGAATTTGTATTAAAGCCTGCCTGCCAGCCGAGAAGACTGATAACGGGAAAGCCGAGCTTTTCAATAGCCATAGCGAGAAGCGAAATTGAAATCTGCTCCCCTGCCGCAAGAAGCTGGTCAAGCTCTCTTTTCGGGGCGTTATCGTTTATTTCCGCCGCCTGCGCAATTAAATCGTCGGTCGTATCTCCCTGTGCCGAAACAACGACTACAACGTCGTTTCCGGCCTTATAGGTATCGCTGACGATTTTTGCGACATTCTTTACCCGTTCGGCGTCAGCAACGGAGGTTCCGCCGAACTTCTGAACAATAAGTGCCATAAAATTCTCCTATAATCTGTATTAATAATCAGTTACCCTGATAGTGTTTATCACGTCAACGCTTTCGAGCTTTCCGTCAAGCTCGTTCTCGGTCATAGAGTCAGTTATAAAGGCGATCTCGTTAGAGGGCTGACCGTAGCGCTTGAGGAATTTAACCTCGCCGAAGAGCTTTTTAATATCGCTTTCAGCCGCTCTTGCACGTACGTAAAACGGATTTTCAAGAACCGTCTTATGGTCAACGACGTAACTTTCGCTACCCTCGCCCCAGCCGAAAATCTTTCTTCTTTCGGTATGCTTTGCGGCGTCCACCATATCGGCAACAACCGCCGAAGCGGTAGGAAGCTTACCCGCGCCGGGGCCGTAGAAGCAAACGTCGCCTACCGCGTCGCCTCTTACAAGAATAGCGTTGAATACGCCGTTTACGCTTGCAAGCTGCGAGCCGTTAAATACAACTGCAGGGCTTACGAAGGCGGATATTTTATCCTCGCTGAAATATCTTATCTGACCGAGAAGCTTGATAACTCCGCCTACCGACGCGATATACGATACGTCCTCAAGCGAAATATCGGTTATTCCCTCGGTTTCAACCTGGTTAGGATAAACGTGCTTTCCGAAGGCGAGGGACGCGAGAATACATACCTTTCTGCACGCGTCGAAGCCCTCGATATCAGCCGTCGGGTCCTTTTCGGCGAAGCCGTTATCCTGAGCGAGCTTAAGCGCGTCGGAAAAGGTCATACCGTCCTCAATCATTTTTGTAAGAATGAAATTAGTAGTTCCGTTGAGAATACCCGCAAGACCGATAATATTATTAGCCGCAAGACACTGGTCCATAGGTCTTATAATCGGAATTCCGCCGCCTACCGAAGCCTCGAAAAGATAGTTTACTCCGTTTTCCTTAGCGGCGCAAAGAAGCTCAAGCCCCTTCTGGGCGACAAGCTCCTTATTTGAGGTTACAACGCTCTTCCCCGCCTTGATAAGCTTCATAGTGAAGTCATACGCGGGGTTTACGCCGCCCATCGTTTCGGCTACAACCTTTACCTCTTCGTCGTTTAATATATCGTTAAAATCCTTTGTAAAAAGCGCCTGATGCGAATCGTCGGGGAAATCGCGCAAATCGAGAATATGACTTACCTCGAGCATCTCTCCGTCAGTTCGTTTTCTTATTACGCTTTCGTGGCTTTCTATTACTTCAACTACGCCCGAGCCAACGGTTCCGTAGCCCATTACTGCAACCTTCATTTTATATGTCCTTCCTGCCGTCAGCCTTAATTTCAGCAGCCTGAACCCCGCTGACAGCCTTAATTCTTTCAAGTAAGCCTTTTTCCGTGGTGTTGATATCGGCGGTCTGTACCGTAACAGAAACGTTAGCCGCGCCGTTTACGGGAACGCTCTGGTTTACGCTGAGAATATTTACCCCCGAGAGATAAAGCTCGTTCATAACCGAAGAGAGCACTCCCGCCTTATCGCTCAGACGCGCATTTATTGTAACGGCGCCGTCGCCCTCGTTGGAATACTCGAAAACCTTATCCTTATACTTATAATATGCGCTTCGGGAAATCCCTGCCATTCTGACGGCTGAGCTGACGCTCGCCGCCTCGCCCGAGCTGAGAAGGCTCTTTGCCTTAATAACGCCCGTATATACGTCGGGAAGCACCGAGGAGTCGATTAACAGATAATTCACTTTACTCAAAACTGTACACCACCCACGGACAGTTGTATTACTGTGAAACACACTTTTTATATATTATCATTAAACTATTTCATTTACAAGAGAAATTTTGAATTTTTGGTAAAAAATATTCAAAGAAATATATTTTTTCTTGAACTTTAGTATATATTGCATTAAAATAATAGCAGAAAATATTTCATCTGCATAAGGAGGAATAAAATGAACCCCAAGGTAGCAAAAAGACGGGACTTTCTTGTAAACCTGTTGTTTCTTACGGCGGTGCTCGCGCTCGTTTACGTATTTTTTAAATATCTTTTCTGGGTAGCGGCTCCGTTTTTATTGACGTTCTTCTTCGCCGTTCTTCTTCAGGGACCTATAAGAAAGCTTGATAAGAAAACGAATAATAAGTTCCACACGCTGTGGTGTATTCTTCTTATTGTTCTCGTAATAGTAATAATACTTATTCCCTTTGTATTCATTATCGCTCAGCTTATTTCAAGGATAAGCACCTTCGTAGCGTATATCACCGACCAGCTTAACGATATACCCACCTTCCTCGCAACGCTTGAAAACGAGATACTAAATCTCGGAAAGTTCCTTCCCGAGAGCGTATATAAATCCTTCAGCGAAACTATTACAGGAACCTTCTCAAAGCTTATTGAAGACTTTGATTTATCGGCGCTCGGAATTAATATGTCAACCGTTAAAAACGGCGTAAGCACAAGCGTTTCGGGTATTTTCAACGCGGTTAAGAACGTTCCTTCTATCGTAATAGGTCTTGTAATAGGTATAATCGCGTGGATATTCTTCACGAAGGATTATAACCGTATAGTTCATTTCATTCAGCTTCAGCTCCCCAAGGAAAAGAAAAATCTTCTCTTTGAAATCAAGCAGGTTTTCTCAAAGACAATTCGTACAATGGTAAGAGCGTACGGACTTATTATGCTCATCACCTTCGGAGAGCTCTTCCTCGGCTTTTCGGTACTTACCCTTCTCGGTGTAATGAAGAACCCGAACTACGTATGGATAGCGGCGCTTATCGCGATTTTCGATATTATGCCCGTTGCGGGCTCGGGCGGTATTCTCGTACCGTGGGCGCTCATTTCGCTTGTTCTCGGAAAATACCCCCAGGCTATCGGACTTATAGTAATTTACGTAATCATTACTGTTTTACGTCAGTATATCGAGCCGAAAATCGTCGGCGACACTCTCGGAGTTCACCCGCTCATTACGCTTATGGGGCTCTTCTTTGGTCTCAAGCTCTTTGGCTTCCTCGGTATGTTTATCGTACCGCTTACCGTTATGACGCTCAAGGCGTTTAACGATACGGGAAGAATTCATCTCTGGACAAGACCCGAAAGGATAAACGATGAAAAAGCTAAATAAATTCAGCGTTTTATGGCTGATAATGACGGGAGCGTATCTTATCTGGATGCTCGGCTTTATGAGATGGGATACCTATACGGTTGAAAATACGCTTCTCGAAAAGCCGATGTACCCCGGAGCGGCCGTATACTATCTTTGGATAATCGCTTCGGCGGGACTCTTCCTCTTATATCCCGTCTTTATAAATAAGATTTACTACGCAAAGGAGCTTACGAAGCCGCTTAAAATTTTCAATATTATAACGCTCATATCGGGCTTCGTATTCGTTACGGCTTACGGCTTTTTAATGGACCCGATTAAGTACACCGCTTCTATGATGGGGCTATACTACCCGTGGCTCTTTAAGCTCTGGTGCATATTCTCGGGAATATCAATTTTCACGAATACGCTTTATATGTACCGAAAAAACAATTACGAAAACAGCGCGGGAATAATCTGCGCCTCAATCGGCTGCGGCGCGCTTTTCGTAACGGTTAACGTACCGTCGGCGGGCGAGGATTTGATTATGACGCTTCAATGCCTTTCACATTGGTCTACGGCGCTCATTTTCGCGGTTCTCGGCGCGGCGGGAGTAGTAATCTTCCTTGTTCATAAATGTAAGGAAAAGAAAAAGAAATACATAATAATGACCGCAATCTTCGTCGGAATTCTTGCGCTTATGCTCGTTCTTCTCGTTGTTGTAGGAAAGAGCGCGCTTATCGAAAACCTCCCGATGTGGGCGGCGTACATCGTTCTTTTCCTCGTCAACTTTACAAGTCTTATGGAAGAAAAACAAAAGGTATAACAAAACTAAACGGCTGTCTCACAAGCGTGAGACAGCCGTTTTTGTTTTTTTAAAGTCCTGCGGTTTCCTTTATGTACTTTCTTGCCTTAACCGCATACTCGAAGGGGTTAGCCTTAGCGGGGTCCTGCTCCGCTTCAACTACTACCCAGCCCTCGTAGTCAGCCTCCTCAAGAATATCGAAGATGGGCTTGAAGTCTACGTCGCCATCGCCCGGAACGGTAAATACGCCCGCTCTTACGGCGTCGAGGAAGGACATATGATTAGGTACAACCTCGTTATTGTAAACGTCGAGTCTTACGTCCTTGAGATGAACGTGCTTAGTTCTGTTTATATACTTTTTGAATACGGGCACGGGGTCGATACCCGCGAAGGTGAGGTGACCTGAGTCAAGAAGCATATAAACGAGCTCGGGGTCGGTAAGCTCCATAAGCTTATCTATTTCCTCAACGGTCTGAACGCCCGTTCCCATGTGGTGGTGAACGGTAAAGAACATACCCTTGCTCTTTGCGTACGCGCCCATTTCGTTAAAGCCCTTGGCAACAGTCGCCCACTCCTCGTCGGTATAGTAAGGCTTCTCGTCAAGGATAGACTTTGTCAGATCGCCCTGAATTGAGTTGCCCTGCTCCGAGGCGCCGATAACCTTAGCACCGAGCTTATACAGCTTATCGCAGTGAGCCTTGAAAGCCTCGATAGTCTCCTCATAAGACTTTGAGGTAAGGTATGAGCTGAACCAGGCGTTACAAATCTGAAGCCCTCTTATATCGAGATAAGGCTTGAGAACCTCGGGGTCGGCGGGGTACTTATTACCGATTTCGCTTCCCTTGAAGCCTGCGAGCGCCATTTCGCTTATGCACTGCTCGAATGTGTTTTCCGCGCCGAGGTCGGGCATATCGTCGTTAGTCCAGCCGATAGGCGCAATAGCAAGTTTAACTTTATTCGGATTAAGCATATTTTTATCTCCTTAATAGTCGAAAGTTTTTGCAATGTTCTTTTTCATATCCTCGTACGCCGCCGCTACGGTTTCGCTCTTTGAAACCTCGGCAACGCCTACTCTCCACCAGCTCTCGAAGCCCGGAGTCATAGTCTTAGGAAGAACCTTGATATCAAATACAACCGCCTTTTTCTGCTTTTTGGCGTCCTCAAGCGCCGCGCGGAGCTCGTCGGAGGTACGGCAGGTATAGCCTTTCGCGCCGTAGCCCTCTGCAATCTTTGCAAAATCGACGGTCATATCCTCGCCATCGAGCATTCCCGTTTCGGGATTTCTCGCGCGGAAAACGGTACCGAAGGTATCCGTTCCCTGATTATTCTGAAGGTTTTCGATACAGCCCCAGCCGAGATTGTCGAATACGCATACATTAATTTTAAGACCTTCCTGAAGAGCGGTATAAAGCTCGCTGTGGCCCATAAGGAAGGAGCCGTCGCCGCAGAAGGTATAGACCTCTTTATCGGGCTCGGCAAGCTTAGCGCCGAGAGCGCCGTTAATTTCGTAACCCATATTTGAATAGCCGTATTCCATATGGTAGGTTCCGCGCTTTTTAGGTCTGAACAGTCTCTGCATATCGCCGGGAAGCGAGCCCGCCGAGCCGAGCGCTATATCGCTTTCGCCCATAAATTCATTAATGATACCGAGGGCGAGAGTCTGTGAAAGACCGCCGTCAAGCTCCTTTGTATAGAATTCATCAACGATAGCGTCCCACTCGGATTTAGCCGTTTCAGGCTCGGAAGTATAAGAGGTTTTATAGTCACCGAGAGCGTCATAAATCGCTTTAACCGCCTCTCTTGCGTCGGCAATAACCGCCTCGGCGTCCATCTTATACGCGTCGAACGGACAGATATTTATTCCGAGAACCTTTCTATTCTCGTTGAAGAGCCACTTTGAAGAGGTTGTAAAGTCGGTAAAACGCGTACCAACTCCGATAACGAGGTCGGCGTCTCTTGCTATAACGTTAGCTGCCTTGCCGCCCGTAACACCGATACCGCCGAGGTTAAGAGGGTGTTTCCAGTCGATTAAGCCCTTGCCCGCCTGGGTTTCGGTAATCGGAATATTATACTTTTCGGCAAGCGCAAGAAGCTCCTTTTCAGCCTCGCTGTAACGGACTCCGCCGCCGCAGACGATAATCGGCTTTTTCGAGGACTTTATAAGCTCAACTGCTCTTTCAAGCTGAGAGGCACTTATCGGTCTTCTGTCTATATGCCATACTCTCTTCTTTAAGAAATGCTCGGGATAGTCGTAAGCCTCGCCCTCAACGTCCTGAGGCATAGCAAGACAAACCGCGCCCGTATCAGCGGGGTCGGTAAGCACGCGCATAGCGTTAATACAGGCCGTCATAAGCTGCTCGGGACGTAAAATTCTGTCGAAATAATGGCACACGCCCTTGAAAGCGTCGGTTACGGTTCTTCCGTAGTTATCGAAGAACTCAGCCTGCTGTAATACGGGGTCGGGCTGACGGCAGGCGAAGGTATCTCCGGGGAGTACGAGAAGCGGAATTCTGTTCGCCGTAGCGCAGCCGCAGGCGGTTACCATATTAGTAGCGCCCGGTCCGATAGACGAAACGCAGGGAATTATCGCTTTTCTGTCCATCTGTTTTGCATATGCAACGGCGGCGAGAGCCATATTCTGCTCGTTCTTGCCCTGATAGAAGGTAAGATTATGGCCGCCCTGCTCAAGCGCCTGGCCTACGCCTACTACGCAGCCGTGGCCGAAAATTCCGAATATACCCGAAACAAACTTCGTTTCAACTCCGTCCATTTCGATATACTGATTATCAAGAAACTTAACAAGCGCCTGAGACATTGTAAGTCTTTCTCTTTTCATAATTACACCTCAATAATTCAATGAGCTACGCTTCAATTTCGGAAAGCTTAACGGGTCTGTGCTCAGCAACGGAGAGCTTAGCCGCAAGTCCGAGACGGAGCGCTTCAAGTCCGTCGTATACTGTGGTCTTAGTGTCCTTACCGTTTACTACCGCGTCGATAAACTCGGTCATCTCGTCGGTAAAGGACTGCATATATCTTTCAAGGAAGAAATAAAGCGGCTTGTCGGTAACGTTTCCGTTTTCGTTTATGTATGAAACGTTAGTCGGAGTATCGTTAGCGGCGCTCGCCTGACCGCCCGAGCCGAATACCTCGAGTCTCTGGTCATAGCCGTAGCAAGCCTTACGGCAGTTATCAATAACGCCGATTGCGCCGCTCTTGAACTTAAGAGCTACGAGGGCGGTATCAACGTCCCCCGCTCTTCCGATTTCCTCGTTAACCATAACGGTTGCGTTAGCGTAAACCTCTTCAACCTCGCCGCCGATAAAACGAGCCATATCAAAATCGTGAACCGTCATATCGAGGAAGATGCCGCCCGATACCTTAACGTAGCCGATTCCGGGGGGCTCGGGGTCGCGCGAGGTAATCTTAACGGTCTGAATATTACCGAGCTTGCCCTCGCACGCAAGCTTTTTAATATGCGCGAAATTATGGTCGTAACGTCTGTTGAAGCCTATCTGAAGCTTAACGCCCGCCTTGTCAACAGCTGCGATAACCTTCTTAATCTTCTCAACCGTAAGGTCAACTGGCTTTTCACAGAAAATGTGTTTTCCCGCCTCGGCAGCCTCGCACGCGATATCGGCGTGAGTATCGGTTGACGAGCAGATAAGAACCGCTTCAATTTCGGGGTCGTTCAAAATCTCGTGGTAATCCTCGTAACATTCGGGAATACCGAGCTCCTCGGCTACCTTCTTTGCGCCTTCGAAATAAATATCCGAAATAGCCTTGATTTCAGCCTGAGGAATGTGATACGTAATGGATTTTGCGTGTACCTGACCGATACGGCCCGCGCCTATAATACCGACTTTAAGCTTTTTCATAATTCTACCTCTCAAATTATAAATATAGTCATAATCATTTTATCACAGTAAAATAATTTATGCAATAAAATAATTTATATGAGCGTATAAGCAATAATATTTTTTCTTCATAGTATGGACTATGGGGAAAATTACAGACATAAAAAAGCGAGGTGGAGAAATCCCCCGAATAGCCTCGCTTTTTGTCTGATTATATAGCTCTCGTCAGCCTCCGTAGCTGTCGAGAGCGCTTGAAACGGCAAAGTAGCAGTATTTCAGCTCGCCGTTTACAATGTCCTTCGCGGTATTTATATGCCGCGATACCGTAGGCTGAGAGAGATGAAGCCGCTCGGCGATTTCTCCCTGGCTCATTTTAGCCGCGTACTTATACTGAAGACAGATTCTCTGTCTTTCCGTAAGCTCATTTTTCATTATGTAGGGCAGAACCTTTTTAAGAGCCCGCTGGCGCGCCTTCTCTCTGTCATAGCCTTCGGTTTTCTCATATGAGAATCCGTTATATAATTCATCAATAAAGTCCATAATCGTCCTCCGAATTAAATCCGTTGAGCATAAATGCGATTCTTTTGCATTCACAAGCCATTTTGTAATAAAATCTGATTCTTTTTCTCAGCAGTTCAAGCTCTCTGCCGCGGTAGACGTATAAGAGTGGAGTTAACGCGTCCGCCTTACAGCAGGCAAGCCGATACTGAGCCTCGTATTCACGAGCCAATTCACTAACTGTCATTTCTGCCCTTCTTTCATCAGGCGCGCTCTTCGGAAACGCGCCTCTGGATTATACTCTTCCGAGTACGGTTCTATTATAATAGAACGTTCGTTCTATGTCAACAGAATTAATCGACAATGCTGAAAAATCGGACCGAAGATTATTATTTTTTTCAAATATAGATAAAATGCTAAATTTATACCATTTGTAAAAAGTGACAAAAAGTTTTAACTTTTTATTTGACAAATTGGTATATTATTAATATAATTAATAAGAACTCGCAACGGAGCCGCAACCGTTGCGAGTAAACTGTCCTCCTATAGTTTGTTATAGACAGAGAGGGGAATGCCTGAGTGTTAAACTCAGGCATTTTCCATTTTAAAAGCGTTACGGAACATAATCCGTAACGCTTTTTATATTGTTTTTATAAATTTTTCAAATTCTATTCCGTCGGGGTGGTAATGCTTTTCGGGTTCGTTTTTAAGCGTTTCCTCTATCGCCTTTTCAATAAACGCCGAGGCGTTTTTTACGGCGGAGAAAATGTCTTTATTAATTAGATAATCGCTCAGAACATACGCGGTAAAGATATCCCCCGTTCCCGAAAAATGCTCGCCGTGTTTTCTGCTTTTTATAATTCTGAATTCTCCTTCAGAATAAACCGCGTTTCCTATTTCGTTATCAAAATCAAGCCCCGTCGTTATTACGGTTTTAACTCCCGTTTTTTCGGACATCGCCTTTATTTCTTCGGGCGAATAGATTTTATTTAAAGGCATACCGCAGAGAAGCGCAAGCTCGGTAATATTAGGCGTAATAACATCAGCCTTTTTTACGAGCGCAGTAACGGCGGCTACCGTTTTTTCATCGTGGCAGGGGTAAAGCTCGCCGTCGTCTCCCATAATCGGGTCAACCGCAACTACCGTGTTATCCGCTTTGAATCCGTCAATAAAATCCGATATAATTTTTCCTTGACGGCTGTTCGGTATAAATCCCGTTAAAATCCCGTCAAACGCTGCCTCAAGGCGTTTCCACTCAGCAATAAAGTCTTTCATTGAATCGGTCAAATCTACGCTTTTAAAGCTCTCATAGCCCGTCTGATTGGAAAACACTCCCGTAGGAAGCGGACACGCCTGAATTCCGAAGGCGCTTATTATCGGAAGCGCCGCGGTAAGAGAGCACTTCCCGAAGCCCGAGAGGTCGTTTATTACTGCGATTTTTTTCATTTATATCACCTGATTCAATTATACAATAAATAATTATTAAGTCAATATTGACAAAACGCCGAAACTACATTTATAATTAAAGCGGTGATTATATGAATACTGAAAGGCTTTCACGGCATCTTAAAAATATCATATATGAATACGCGTTTTATAACGGCGCCACGGCATATTCCGAAAGCGGCGAAGTTGTTGACAGGTATAATTTAGAGCTTGAAAAAATCAGGCTTGAGTTCCTTTACTCAAAAAGAGAGCGCGAACTCTACCCGATAAGCACGCTTTACTGCCGCGTACATCTTGATAAAAACGACAGCTTTTTCTTTGAGATTCCCGATTTAATTTACTATACCGACGTTCTCGATTTTCACTGTTATTACTTTGCGTTTATAGAAAGCGAAAAGCGTATGAGCGCCTGCTTTAACTATATTATGGATTTCTTTGAAATCCGTAAGGGAGAAATCAGCGCGCTTCTTCCCCGCTATGAGGAATTAAAGGCGCTTAAAACCGAGGAGATAAAAAGAGTATATCTTTACGACAAGAAAATTATCCCCGAGGACGAGAAGAAAAAAGAGGAATTCTTCGACACCTTCGCGGACTACGTCTCCTCATTTACCGCAAGCAGGTTTACTACGAGCGAGGCGTATATCGCGTATCTTAAAGGCGATTTCCGAAAAGCAATAAGGGAGTATAAAAAATACGACGAGCTACTTGACTGCGAAAAGCGGCTTATTAAATTTATCGACTCAAAAAGCGAGCCTTATCAGGCGATTGACCTTGACTGCGCAAGCGTTCTTGAGGTTGAGGCGAACAGTAAAAAAAGCATAGAAACCTTTATGCTTACGCTTTTCGCATCCTGTCTTGCGTTTTATGTATTATTCCTGATTATTCAGCTTATTGTTAACGCTTATTATCACGGAGTTTCCGAGTTTTCAAACACGGTCAGTCCGTTTTCAGCCGCATTAATCGGAATACTTCCCGGTATTGCCGCTGCGCTCGCGTTCAGAAGCAGAATTGAACCTCTGTTTAAAAAGAACAGACTTAAGGCGTTTAATTTTATGAACCTGCGCCCCCGTTCAAATAAGCTGAGCCCTCTTAAAATTGCGTGCATAGCGGTATTCTTAGTATCGCTTATTATCTTATCGAACTACGGTAAGCCGACCTTCGTGCTGTATAAGGACAGGGTTGAATACAACAGCCACGCGCATTTTTTAAATAAAACCTCGGTATATGAAACGGAAGATTTTATCGACGTTGTACGCATTAACGGCTACTACTGGGACAACTTAAACAAATACTCCCAGAATCCGCACTACGTGCTGAAATTCAAAAGCAAGAGATACATAGACCTGAACAAGCTATCGCTCAGCGAAAAGCAGGAAAAAGAGCTTATAGAAAAGATACGCGGTCCACGGGAAAGCGATATTCAGGAATATACCTCAATTGAAGACTTAATAAATTAAAAAAACACGGAAGCCTTTCGGTTTCCGTGTTTCTTATTATGGAATAGTAAGCTGAATTACTTAAGCTCAACAGTTGCGCCTGCTGCCTCAAGAGCTGCCTTGAGAGCCTCAGCGTCTGCTGCGGGAACGCCTTCCTTAACGGGAGCGGGAGCGCCGTCAACAACTGCCTTTGCCTCTTTAAGGCCAAGACCTGTTGCTTCACGTACAGCCTTGATTACCTGAATCTTCTGCTGTCCTGCTGATGTAAGGATTACGTCAAAATCGGTCTTTTCTTCGGCTGCTGCTGCGCCGCCCTCTGCGGGAGCTGCTACTGCTACTGCTGCAGCTGCGCTTACGCCGAATTCGTCTTCTACTGCTTTAACGAGCTCTGAAAGCTCAAGAACGGTAAGAGTTTTAAGCTCTTCAACGATTGCTGTAACTTTTTCTGATGCCATCTTTAGTTCCTCCGTAAAAATGATTTTAAATTAATTATTCTGCTGAATCTTCAGCGGGAGCCTCCTCAGCGGGAGCCTCGGTTTCAGTTGCAGGAGCTTCTTCAGCCTTTGCTTCCTCTGCGGGAGCCTCTTCAACTGCGGGAGCGGTTTCCTCTGCGGGAGCCTCCTCAGCCTTAGCTTCCTCTGCGGGAGCCTCGTCGCCCTTGTCAACTATAGCCTGTACCGCACGTGCAAATGCAGCGATAGGAGCGTTGAACGCGCTGCAAACTGTTGCAAGAAGAACTTCTCTTGAAGGTAACTTAGCAAGAGAAACTATCTTTGCGTTGTCAATGATTTCGCCGTCAAGATAACCTGTCTTGATATTAAAGTTATCGTGGGCTTCTGCATACTTGTTGAGAATACGGGCAGCTGCTACGTAATCGTCGTCACAAGTAGCGATAGCTGTTGTTCCTTCGATAACAGAAGAGTCGAGTTCCATTCCGAGAGCCTCAGCGGCACGTGCAAGGATAGAGTTCTTAACAACGGTATAATTAACGTTAGCCTCGCGGAGCTCTTTTCTGAGAACCGTATCGTCAGCAACGTTAATGCCCTTGTAGTCAACTACTACGCCTGCGCAGGAATTCTTAATTCTGTCTGAAAGAGCAGCAACCTGTGCTTTTTTCTTTTCAAGAACTACTGTACTTGGCATTTAGCTTTCTACCTCCATAATTATTTGCCCTTACGGGACTTGGAGCTATTCATCCATAATTATAAGAAAATGCATTCCCAAAGATATGGGAATGCATAACATTACAAAATAATTGCGTAATGCTCATTCCTCGGCAGGCGACCTGAGTCATTATATCTTACGAAACCTGCTGTCTTTGGTTGAACAGCTTTTGTATTATATAACATTATATATATAATGTCAATACCTTTTTTATTTTGCATCTGAACCGACGAGATTAGGATTAATCTTGATTCCGGGACCCATAGTTGACGCTACTGCGCAGGACTTGATGTACTGTCCCTTTGCAGCCTCGGGCTTAGCCTTGATAATTGCGTCAAGGAGAGTGTTGAAGTTTTCGAGAAGCTTGTCAGTACCGAAGGATACCTTACCGATAGGACAATGGATAATATTAGTCTTATCAAGACGGTATTCAATCTTACCTGCCTTAGCTTCCTGAACAGCCTTTGCAACGTCCATAGTTACCGTACCTGCCTTCGGCGAGGGCATAAGTCCGCGGGGACCGAGAACCTTACCGAGACGTCCAACGAAGCCCATCATATCGGGAGACGCGATGGCTACGTCGAAATCCATCCAGCCGCCCTGAATCTTCTGAACGAGGTCAGCGTCGCCTACTACGTCAGCGCCTGCCTCTTCAGCAGCCTTTGCAAGGTCGCCCTTAGCGAATACTGCAACTCTTACGTCCTTACCCGTTCCGTTAGGAAGAACAACGGCGCCTCTTACCTGCTGGTCTGCGTGACGTGAGTCAACGCCGAGACGAACGTGAACCTCTACGGTTTCGTCAAACTTAGCCTTAGCTGTTTTCTGTACGAGGTCAAGAGCCTCGGTTGATGTGTATAAATTAGCGCGGTCAATAAGCTTAGCGCTATCCATAAATTTCTTTCCGTGTTTCATTATAAATACCTCCACGTGGTTAATCGGATTTTTCCTCCCACAAGGGAATTAGTCTTCTACTACTACACCCATGCTGCGAGCTGTACCTGCTATCATTGACATAGCGGTTTCTACAGAAGCGGCGTTAAGGTCGGGCATCTTTGTTTCTGCAATCTTTCTGATATCTTCCTTAGAGATTGTAGCAACCTTATCCCTGTTCGGAACGCCTGATGCTTTTTCGAGACCGCAAGCCTTCTTGATAAGAACAGCCGCCGGCGGAGTCTTTGTAATGAATGTGAAAGAACGGTCCTCGTATACTGTAATTACAACGGGGATAAGAAGACCTGCGTCGTTCTTTGTTCTTTCGTTGAACTCTTTTGTAAATGCAACAATGTTTACACCGTGCTGACCAAGTGCAGGTCCTACCGGGGGTGCAGGTGTTGCTTTGCCTGCAGGAATCTGAAGTTTAATTAAACCTACTACCTTCTGAGCCATAATTTTTTCCTCCTGAATATGTGGTAATTTGCGGAGTAAGCGGACAAGTCCGTTTTTTCCTCCCACTCATAAAGCGCTATAAATAACGCCCTATGGTAAAAGTGACAAAAGTCACGAATTACTGAAATTAATCTTCAACCTTTTCAAGCTGGTCAAGCTCGAAATCTACGGATGTTTCTCTTCCGAACATTGAAACAAGAACCTGAACCGAATTGTTTTCGGCGTCGATTGTTTCAACCGTACCCGAAAAGCCTTCAAGCGGTCCGTCGATTACGTTTACAAGGTCGCCTACCCCGTAAGCTACCTCGATAGCTACGGTTTCGGTTCCGAGGGCTCTTTTAATCTCGTCCTCGGTAAGAGGAACGGGCTTCCCTTCGGGTCCTACGAAGCCTGCGCAGCCGCGCGTATTTCTTACGATGTACCAGGTCTCGTCGGTCATTACCATTTTAATGTAAATGTAACTCGGGAAGAGCTTTCTTTCGATTTCCTTTTTAGTTCCGTCTTCCTTAACCTCAACAACCGTTTCGGTAGGAATACGGATATCCTGAATCATATCTGTAAGATTCTGATTTTCAACCTTAATTCTAAGGTCGCTCGCTACCTTGTTTTCATATCCTGAAAACGTATGAGCTATATACCATTTTGCTTCTTCCATAACAGCCTCCTTAAATCAGCATAGATAAGCCGTAAGGTTTATCATTCGGCTGTTGTAGCTTCGGTAGTTTCAGCCTCTGTTGCAGCAACCGTGCTCTCCTCGAGCGCCTCGGCAGTAGTCTGCTCCTCGGTTGTATCGGCTGCAGTAGTTGTTCTGTTTTGCGCCGCCTTTTTGATGTTGGCCATAATGCCGTCGGATAAAAGACGGTCAACGCCGAAGATAATAAGACCTGAAATAAGAATTGAAACAATAACTACGAGAGTATTCTTCCATACCTCTTTATTCTTAGGCCATGTAACCTTCTTGCCTTCACTTCTGACACTCTTGAAGAAACTGCCGATTGCTTTGAAAGGATTAGTTCTTTTCTTTTTGTCCTTAGACTTCTTGTCGGCTTTTTTGTCAGACTTCTTTTCAGCAGTCTTCTTAGCCTTCTTTTCGTCAGCCATCGTTTTTCCTCCCGTGTTACTTTGTTTCTCTGTGAAGCGTGTGCTTCTTGCAGAAGGGGCAGTACTTGTTCATCTCAAGTCTGTCAGGTGTGTTTTTCTTGTTTTTCATTGTGTTGTAATTGCGTTGTTTGCATTCAGTGCATGCTAAAGTAATTTTAACTCTCATTCCTTAAGCACCTCCTATTTTCTTTCGATATTCTATCTCCCTCGCAACACAATATAATCGGGCAAAAAAATAAAACCCGAAACGAGGTAATGCCTACTATATCACAACGAAAACCGTTTGTCAAGATTTTTTTATTATATTATAATAAAATAAATTGTTATTGATTTTTAAAGCGAAATATATTATTATATAACTCGATTGATTTTCACGGGGAGGTTAATGCCTTGAAAACGGTAATTATCGGCGGCGGAGCAAGCGGTATCGCCTGCGCCGTAAGTATAAAAATGAATATGCCCTCAGCCGAGGTTACGGTTATCGAGCATCTTGATTCTCCGTGCAAAAAGCTTTACGCTACGGGTAACGGAAGATGTAATATAACGAATAAGAACGCCGAGGGCTACGAAAATACAAAGGATTTCTTTGAATCGCTCGGTCTCGTTCTCAGAGAGAGCGGCGAGGGCAGAGTTTATCCCTACTCAAATCAGGCGGCTACGGTCGTTAATATCCTTCTCGGCGCGTGCGAAAAATACGGCGTAAAAATCGTCTGTAACTGCAACGCTTACAAGGTCGAAAGCATAGGCGGACAGTATAACGTTTTTACCGATAAAGGCGTGTTTTCCTGTGACGTTCTCGTTCTCGCGACGGGCGGTCAGGCTCAGAAAGCGCTTGGCTCCGACGGCTCGGGCTACGCCCTTTCAAAAATGCTCGGACACAGCGTTACCGAGCTTTCACCCGCCCTCGTTCAGCTTGTTTCCTCAAGTAAAAACTGCCGCGCTTTAAAGGGCGTAAGAACTAAGTGTAACGTAACTGTTGAAACTAACAAAAAGCCCGTTGAAACCGCCTACGGGGAGCTTCTCTTTACCGATTACGGAATATCGGGAATTGTAACTATGGATTTGTCCCACCACGTTAACGACGCGCGCCTTAAAAGCGGAAAAGACAGAACGGTTGCCGTAATCGACTTTGTTCCCTCTAAGAGCGCAGAGGAACTTGAAGAGCATATAAATAAATTCGGAAGCCTTGAGGGAATTCTTCCCGCCAAGCTCTGTTCAATTCTTGAAAGACAGTCGGGCGGGAACGCCGAAAAAGCCGCAAGCTACGCCAAAAACTGGCGCCTTATTATAACGGGAACGAAGGGCTATTCCTTCGCCCAGATTACAAGCGGCGGCGTACCCGTGAGCGAGCTTAACGACAGCTGCGAATCGGAAATACACGAAAACCTTTACATAATCGGCGAGCTTACCGACAGACAGTTTAAATGTGGCGGCTACAATCTTAATTTCGCGTTTTTAAGCGCCGTTAAGGCTGCCGAAAGTATTGTAAGTAAAAAGTATAGCTATGATAAGAATTAACGAAATTAAGCTTTCGCTTGAAGAGGAGGAAGGTCTCCTTACGGCGAAGGCTTCAAAAATACTGAAAATAAATCAAAATTACATAAGCTCTCTTTCAATTTACAGAAAAAGCGTCGACGCGAGAAAAAAGAACGACGTTCATTTCACTTACAGCGTTGACGTTGAAATTACGCTCGACGAGGAACAGATTGTAAGAAAGTGCAAATCGGGTAAGGTCAGCATTGTAAAGCCTTACAGATACGAAATGCCGTCCTGTCAGCGCAAAAGCGAATTCCGCCCGATAGTAGTAGGCTTCGGTCCCGCGGGTATGCTTGCGGGAATCGTTCTTGCCGAGGCGGGACTGCGCCCGATTATTCTCGAACGCGGAAAGGGCATTGACGAGCGCACGAGAGACGTTAACGAATTCTGGACAAAGGCGAAACTTGACGAGGAGAGCAACGTTCAGTTCGGCGAGGGCGGAGCGGGTACGTTTTCCGACGGAAAGCTGACAACGGGAATAAAAAGCCCGTTTATCAGAAAGGTACTCGACGAGCTTTACGAGGCGGGCGCGCCCGAGGAAATTCTCTATTCCTCAAAGCCCCATATAGGTACGGACAGGCTCGCCGTTGTAGTTAAAAACATACGGAAAAAGATTGAAAGGCTCGGCGGCGAGGTAAGGCTTGAATGTA
>CAMVRG010000016.1 GCA_947169815.1 uncultured Clostridia bacterium
AGAGCTCGAAGAAGTCCAAAAACGAGAAAGAGGTTTACTCTTATTATACGGACTACGTTATCGACGAGGTTCTTTCCGACCTTCAGAAGATGGGCTACTCGGCTAAAAAAGCGAGAAACCTTCTCTTCGGCGGCGGTCTTAAAATCTATACCGCTATTGACTTTGATATTCAAGCGGCTATGGATGATGTTTACGTTAATTACAGAAGAATGCCCGACGAAACGGTTGAGGGCGCGTGCGTAGTTATGGATTATAACGGCCGCGTGCTCGGCATAGTCGGCGGTACGGGCAAGAAGAAGGGAAGAAGAGAGCTTAACCGAGCCTCTCAGTCCGAACGTCAGCCGGGTTCGACAATCAAGCCCCTTTCAGTTTACGGACCTGCGCTTGAGAAGAGCCTTAATGACCCAGAGACCGAGGTTTACTGGTCAACGCCCACTAAGGATGCTCCGCTCATGCAGCTTTCGAGCGGTAAGTGGTGGCCTACCAACGAGGGCGGCGGATATTCTAACGATACAATAACCGTACAGAAAGGTCTTGCGCTTTCAAAGAACACAATTTCCGCGAGAACGCTTGAAAAGATAGGACCGTCGTACTCCTACGACTTTATGGTTAACCGCTGGCATATAACGAGCCTTGACGTAAGGGACGAGGACTATGCGCCTATGGCTACAGGCTCGCTTACTCACGGCGTATCCGTTCTTGAAATGACTACGGCTTATCAGGCGTTCGGTAACGGCGGCTACTACTACGAGCCCTACGGCTACTATAAAATCGAGGACTCCCTCGGTAACGTCATAATTGAAAAGAAGCCTGAGGATACGAAGGAAACTGCGCTTTCAACGAATACTGCGGGCGTTATGAACAAGCTTCTTCAGACCGTAATGACAGAGGGTACGGGTCATTACTATAAGCTCAGCGGAATCGAATGCTTCGGTAAAACGGGTACAACGACCGAGAGTAAGGACAGATGGTTTATCGGCGGTACTCCCGAATATATCTGCGGCGTATGGTACGGCTATGATACGCCTAAGGAAATCCGCTACTACTTATCCTACAATCCGTGCGGAACGCTGTGGAATCTCGTTATGCATAACATCTACGATAAGAAGGGCGTTAACGAGAGCGAATTTTCTATCCCCGACGGCGTTGTAAGGCGTCAGTATTCTCCCGAAAACGGTAAGCTCTGCTCAGGCTCGGGCGTATACGGATGGTTTGATGAAAACAACCTTCCCGGTTATACAACCTACGTTAAGCCTACCGAGAGCGAAACGAAGAAGGACGACAACAAGGATAAGGATAAAAAGAAAAACAAGGATAAAGACAAGAAAAAGGACAAGAGCGAGGACGACTCCGAAACCGAGGAGACGACCAAGGCTAAGTCCGAGGATAAAACCGAAGCCGAGAGTAATAAGGACGACGGCGAAGAGTAGAATGTAACAGAATTGAGGAAATCGAATACGGTTTCCTCAATTTCAGATTTAAGAGGTAAACTATGAGGATTATGTCTGTTGACTACGGCGATAAGCGTACGGGCGTTGCGTTTTGTGATAAAAACGAAATTCTCGCGTCTCCTCACTCCGTAATAGAGGAGGGGTATCAGCCGAAGCTTGTTGTTAAGCTTTCTGAAATCGCGAAAAACGAGTGCGCGGAAAAAATAGTTGTAGGGCTTCCGCGCAATATGGACGGGAGCTACGGCTTCCGATGTGACGAATGCAGAGCCCTCGGTGAGGCGCTTAATGAAAAAACAGGGCTTCCCGTCGAATATCAGGACGAGCGCCTTACAACCGTTATTTCTCACGAAATATTATCCTCAAATAACGTAAGGGGTAAAAAACGCAAGGAAACCGTAGACGCGGTTTCTGCCGTTATGATTTTACAAAGCTATATAGACAGTCATAAAAAATAATCCCGCGCGTAACGTATAATATGGATTTCATATTATACGGCGTTAAGATTAAAATTCAGTTTTCATTTTTACTTATTATTTCGTTCTCGCTTTTAACGGGAGCAAAAAGTCTTATTTATGTTTTGCTTTTCGCATCTCTTCACGAGGCAGGACATTTAATAAGCCTATATCTTCTCGGCGGCAAAGCCGATAAGATAACGCTTTCATTTTACGGAATAGGGCTTACTCACAGTTCAAAGCTCGGCAGGGGAAGGGAGTTTATCTTTCTTCTCTCGGGCTGTTTTATAAATCTTATATTCGTATTTCTAAATATAAAAAGAGAAATTAATTTTCCGCTTTTTATACTTAATATTCTTCCCGTTTATCCGCTCGACGGAGGAAGGGCTTTAATGCTTTTTACGGGAATTAATACTAAACCGTTTTATATAATTTCTTTTTCTTTTTTGCTCGGAATAGTTTTGTATTCGGTTTATACAAAAAACTTTTCTCTCCTTTTAATATGCGTATATCTTGCGGTTATTTCAGTTAACGAGGTTATTAAATGATTAAAAAAGAGGTTGAAAAATTACTCGGTTACGTTCAGAAGCCTGCGCGCTATGTCGGAGGCGAGCTTAACTCTGTTGTAAAGGATAAGGAGAAGGTTGATTTAAGATACGCCTTCTGCTTTCCCGATACGTATGAAATAGGTATGAGCCACCTCGGAATGAAGATACTTTATTCTATGATGAACGAGCGGGAGGATACCTGGTGTGAAAGAGTATTCGCGCCCGATATTGATATGGAGGAGCAAATGCGATCTCACGGCGTTCCTCTCTATGCGCTTGAATCGGGCGATTATATTAAGGATTTTGATATAATCGGCTTTACTCTTCAGTATGAGCTATGTTATACGAACGTACTTAATATGCTCGATTTGGCGGGTGTTCCTGTATTCAGTAAAGACAGAACTGAGCTTGCGCCGATACTGTGCTGCGGAGGTCCCTGCACCTGCAATCCCGAGCCTGTCGCTGACTTTTTCGATATAGTATTTCTTGGGGAAGGAGAGGACTCCAATATGGAGCTTCTCGACATTCTTAAAGACTGTAAACAAAACGGAGACAGTAAACGGGAATTCCTAATTAAAGCGAGTAAAATTCAGGGAATATACGTTCCCTCGCTCTATGAGGACAGCTATAATGACGACGGAACGCTTAAGGACCTTAAACCCATTGGCGATGCGCCGAAAACCGTAAAAAAGGCAGTTGTAAAGGATTTGAATAAATCGTATTATCCGAAGAAATTCGTCGTTCCTTTTATTCAGGTTGTTCACGACCGCGCAGTAGCCGAGATATTCAGAGGATGCATAAGGGGCTGCCGCTTCTGTCAGGCGGGCTTTATTTACCGTCCTATAAGAGAGAAAAGCGTTGAAACTATTAACGAGCAGGCAAAGGCGGTTGTTGAGTCTACGGGATACGACGAGCTTTCCCTCTGTTCGCTTTCAACCTCCGACCACAGTAAAGTAAACGAAATGCTCACCTCTCTTATCGACTGGACGGTTAAGGATAAAATTAACCTCTCTCTTCCGTCGCTGAGGGTTGATAACTTCTCGGACGAGCTTGTTGAAAAGCTCAAGCTTGTAAGACGTAGCGGACTTACCTTCGCGCCCGAGGCGGGAACACAGAGGATGAGAGACGTTATTAATAAGAATATTACCGAAGAAGAGGTGCTTTCAACCTGTATCAAGGCGTTCAATAACGGCTGGACCTCGGTAAAGCTCTACTTTATGATGGGACTTCCTACCGAAACTATGGAGGACATCGAGGGTATCGCCGAGCTTGCTATGAACGTCGTACACGCCTTTTACCGTAACCCCGAAAGACAGAAGGGAACGGGCGTACAGGTATCCGTTTCCTGCTCCTCATTTATCCCGAAGCCGTTCACGCCGTTTCAGTGGGAACCCGAGGACTCTAGGGAGACGCTTAAAGAAAAACAAAAGCACCTTCTTGAATCAATCCCGAGTAAAAAGATACGTGTATCATACCACGAAACGCCGTCCTCGCTGCTTGAAGGCGTATTTGCAAGAGGAGACAGAAGGCTTTCTAAAGTAATATATGACGCGTTCAGAAACGGATGTAAGTTTGATTCGTGGGACGAGCATTTCAAATTTGATATATGGATGAAAGCGTTTGAGGAAAACGGAACAGACCCGTATTTCTACACAAAGCGCAGACGTCTGTTTGACGAGCTTTTACCCTGGGACCATCTTGATTACGGCGTTTCGCGTAAGTTTCTTGAAAAGGAAAACTTAAAGGCGCACAACAGCGAGGTCACCCCTCATTGCAGAATAAGGTGCTCGGGCTGCGGCGCGGACAAGCTGTGCGGAGGTAAGTGCGATGCGAGAAATTAGAATTCGTTTTTCAAAGACGGGACAGGCTAAGTACATATCCCACCTTGATATTAACCGCGCGTTTTCAAGAGCGCTTACAAGGGCGAAAATAAATTTATGGTACACCGAGGGCTTTAACCCTCATCCGTTTATGAGCTTTTCGCTGCCGCTTTCTCTCGGAGTTGAGAGCCTTTGCGAAAGCGTAGACATACGTATATTAGACGACATAAGCGACGCTGAAATCAAAGACAGGCTTAATGCAGTATTACCTGAGGGTATAAGAATAGTAGACGTATATGAGGATTTTCTCGATTCCTCCGAGATTGCTTACAGCGACTATGTTTATAAGCTTGAATTCAAAGACAATGAAAAGGCGCTTGAAAGGATAAATGCTGTTCTTGAATCTGATGAAATTCTCGCTCTCAAAAAGGGTAAGAAGGGTAAAAAGAGAATACTGAAGGAAACCGATATAAAGCAGTTTATCGTAAAGTATAATATTTCGCTAAGAGACGGCTTTGTCGTTCTTAATATCCGCCTTCTGGCGGGAAGCGAAAAGAACCTCAACCCTTCGCTATTATTTGATACAATAATCAGACTTATTGATATGGATTTTGAATATAAAGAGATTTCGCGTATCAGCCTTTTAACTAAGGATTTTAAGGAATATAAATAAAATTTAAAAAAGTTCTTGCTTTTTTATATTCTTTATGTTATTATATTTCAGCATTTACCGTTGCTTTCCTTGCAACGAGATAATGTCAGCGTTTCGCATTAAGAGATGGTCCTATGTCTTTATTAAGATACGAACATCGCGTAAATAATAAGGAGGAAAATAAAATGGACGCAATCAAATTAATCGAGCAGGGCTCAGTTAAAGCCGAAACCCCGAAGTTTAACATAGGCGATACAGTAAGAGTATCCGTTAACATCCGCGAGGGTTCAAGAGAAAGAATTCAGAATTTCGAAGGAACTGTAATTGCTAAAAGAGGTTCGGGTATTTCCGAATCATTCACAGTTCGCCGTTTATCCTACGGCGTTGGTGTTGAGCGTGTATTTCCGCTTCATTCTCCCAACGTAGTTGACGTTAAGGTAATCCGTATGGGTAAGGTAAGAAGAGCTAAGCTTTATTATCTCCGTGACAGAGTTGGTAAGGCTGCTAAGGTTAAGGAAGCTCTTAAATAAGAAAAGTATCTAACCTCTCTTGTAAAGGGAGGTTATTTATTATATAATGATTAATTAAGAAAGGAGCGCGCTATGGCTGAATATATTAAACAGAACGTCCAGTGGTTTCCCGGACATATGGCTAAAACAAGAAGACTCATTAAAGAATCGCTTTCTCTCGTTGACGGCGTTGTTGAGCTTGTAGACGCGCGCATACCTTACTCATCCCATAATCCCGAGCTTAATGAAATAATTAAGAATAAACCTAAAATTGTACTGCTCAATAAATGCGACGTCGCTAATAAAACAGCTACGTCAATCTGGCTTAAATACTATAAGGAGCATGGGGATTTCGCCCTCGCCGTTGACTGTAAAACGGGAAAGGGGCTCAACCGCTTCGAGGATACCGTTAAAGAGGCTCTCGCTGATGTAATAAAGCGAAATGAGGGAAAGGGGATGGCCAATAAACCCCTTCGCCTTATGGTTGTGGGTATTCCGAATACGGGTAAGTCCTCGTTCATTAACCGAATGGGGAAAAACGCGAAAGCCCTCGTTGCTGATAAGGCAGGAGTTACGAGACACAACCAATGGTTCGTTGTAGGCAACGGAATCGAGCTTCTCGATACGCCAGGCGTTTTATGGCCTAAATTTGACGACCCCGAAATCGGCGACAAGCTCGCCTTCATAGGCTCTGTCAAAGACGAGATTACCGATAAGGAAACCCTTGTATGCCGACTTCTTGAAACTCTTCTTAAAACGAAGCCTGAGGCGATATGCGAGCGTTATAAGATTGAAGTTAATGAAAGTATGCAGGGATGGGAAATCCTTGAAATGATAGGAAGAAAGCGCGGCTTTCTTATTAAGGGCGGCGAGATAGATTATGAGCGCGCCGCAGTAATTGTAACCGACGAATTCCGTGCGGGTATGCTCGGAAGGATAACTCTTGAATTACCGAGGTAAATATGGACTGGCTTGAATTTGAGAATAATGCATATAACAAAGGCTACTCGCTTGTCTGCGGTGTTGATGAAGCGGGGCGCGGACCTCTTGCAGGGCCAGTATGCGCCGCCGCAGTTATACTCCCGAAGGGACATATAATCGAGGGTGTTGACGACTCTAAAAAGCTTAGCGAGAAAAAGAGGGAAGCTCTTTACGACGTTATAAAAAATGAGGCTCTTGCTTATTCAATAGCATTCGCCGACGAAAAGGAAATCGACTATCTTAATATCCTTCAGGCTACGTATCTCGCTATGAAAAGGGCGGTTGAAGGGCTTAACGTAAAATGCGATTATGCGCTTATTGACGGTAACAGAATGCCTCCTCTTTCAATCGAAGGCGAAACCGTTATTAAGGGCGACGCAAAGTCCGCCTCAATCGCCGCAGCTTCAATACTCGCTAAAGTATCGAGGGACAGGCTTATGCTTGAATACGCAGAAAAGTATCCCGAATATCAGTTCGATAAGCATAAGGGCTACGGAACTAAGCTTCACTATGAAATGCTTGATAAATTCGGTCCCTCTGAAATTCACAGACAGACCTTCTTAAAAACCTGGTACGCGAAAAAATGATGGATATAGGCGCATATGCAGAGAGAAAAGCCGCAATATTTTTAAATAAAAAAGGCTATGACATTCTTGACGTGAATTATAAAACAAGACACGGCGAGATAGACCTTATCGTAAGAAACCGAAAAGAGATTATATTCGTTGAGGTCAAGGCGAGGAGCGAAAACTCTTATGCCGAGCCGAAGGAATTTGTTCAAAGAGAAAAGCAGAAAAAAATAATCGCTGCGTCTCAGCGTTATATTATGAATCACAACTGTAAGCTTCAGCCGAGGTACGACGTGGTTGAGGTGTACTTTGAAAAAGATGAAATAAAATCCGTAAAACATCTTGAAAATGCTTTTACATTAGATTAAAATACTTTAATGAATAAATATAAGGAGAAGTAATATGCTTTATACTTCTACAAGAAACAACAAAATCAGAGTAAGCTCAGCTCAGGCGATTACAAAAGGAATAAGCGACGACGGCGGACTTTTCGTTCCTGTTGAAACGCCACATTTTACTCTTGAGGAAATCGGTAAAATGGTTGATATGCCGTATACTGAAAGGGCTAAGGCTATCCTAAGAACCTTCCTTACCGACTTTACCGAGAAGGAACTCGAATACTGCGTTGAGGGCGCTTATGAAAAGAGCAAGTTCTCGTCTGAAAAAATCGCTCCAGTAGTAAACGTAAACGGAAACGAGAATATTCTCGAGCTGTGGCACGGACCTACCTGCGCATTTAAAGATATGGCGCTTCAGCTTCTTCCTTACCTTATGACCGTTTCGGCTAAGAAAACTGTTGACGGTAAGGAGATTGTTATACTTGTAGCAACATCTGGCGATACGGGTAAAGCTGCGCTTGAGGGCTTTAAAAACGTTGATAAAACAAGAATTCTTGTGTTCTATCCCGTTGAGGGCGTTTCTCCGATGCAGAAGCTCCAGATGGATACACAGGAGGGCGATAACGTTGCGGTATGCGCTATAAACGGTAATTTTGACGACGCTCAAAGCGCTGTAAAAGCAATATTCACCGACTCTGAAATCAAAGCAAAACTCGCCGAAAAGAATATGACGTTCTCTTCCGCAAACTCAATAAACTGGGGACGTCTTGTACCTCAGATTGTTTACTATTTTTCCGCTTATGCCGATATGGTTGAGCAGGGAAGAATAGCCCTCGGCGACGAGATTAACGTTGTCGTTCCGACGGGAAATTTCGGAAATATTCTTGCGGGATACTATGCTAAGGAAATGGGCGTTCCGATTAAAAAACTAATCTGCGCTTCAAATTCAAATAATATTCTTACCGACTTTCTCACTACGGGAGATTACGATAAAAACCGTGAGTTTTATACTACTACCTCGCCGTCGATGGATATACTTATTTCATCTAATCTTGAAAGACTCTTGTATCATCTCAGCGGCGAAAACGACTCTTATGTAAGAGAGCTTATGACCTCGCTTAGTGAAACGGGTAAATACACCGTAACCGAGGAATTATCCGAGAACGTCAAAAAGCATTTCGCAGCAGGCTGCTGTAGCGAGGAAAGAGTATTTGAAACGATAAAGACTCAGTTTGAAAACTACAATTATCTTATTGATACACACACCTCGGTAGCAGTTGCGGTTTATAACGATTATGTTAAAACAACTAGCGACGATATACCTACTGTTATTGATTCTACGGCTTCTCCATATAAATTCTCAAAGAGCGTTCTCAAGGCGTTGAAGTCAGATATATCGGGCGATGAATTTGAAATTGTTGATGCGCTGATGGAATATACCGACGTTCACGTACCCGAGCCGATTAAGGCGCTGAGGGATAAAGCGGTAAGATTTAAAAACGTATGTAATCGCGAGGATATGTGCGAAATGGTATTCAGCCTTCTTAAGCTGTAATAAAAGGCGGGTTTATCCGCCTTTCATTATTATTCGCCCTCGCACGCAGGAGTGCAGGTAAAGGTTTCGCATTTTGTTTCGCTTTCGTGAAGCGCCTTCGGGTTGCCGACCTTGATATGACCTGCGTTGCATCTTCCCTGAGAATCCTGATATACGCAGTTTTTTACCTCACAGGTAATACCGTGAATTTCTTTTTTCTTATCCATATTGTTCACCCCCTTTTTACTTTTATTTTTTCTCAAATTAAGGAGTTTATTATGTCTGTTTTTGCTATCGCAGATACACATTTATCCTTCGGTACCGATAAGCCTATGGATTCTTTCCCGGGCTGGAATGACTATGTATCAAGGATAGAGAAAAACTGGAATAAGCTAATCGGCGAAAACGACACCGTAGTTATTGCGGGTGATATAAGCTGGGCTATGAACTTTGAGGAGCTCTACGAAGATTTTAAATTTATTAACTCATTAAACGGGAAGAAGATTATCATTAAAGGTAACCACGACTACTGGTGGAACACGCTCAGTAAGCTCAATAAATTTATAGAAGAAAACGGATTTGATACAATCAAAATTCTTTTCAATAATTCTTATACTGTTGAGGGAATTTCAATATGCGGAAGCAGGGGATGGATGTTCGACAGCGAAGAGCCGCATGACGAAAAGGTATTGGCGCGAGAGGTCGGAAGGATAAGAGCTTCTCTTGAAAGCGCTGAGTCTGAAGAAAAAGTTGTATTTCTACACTATCCTCCCGTAACCGTTGATTCAAGCTGCGACGAAATAATCTCGCTTTTAAAGGAATATAAAATTAAGCGCTGCTACTACGGTCATCTTCACGGAAGCGCTGCAAAACTTGCCGCCGACGGAGAATATGAGGGGATAAGGTTTCGCCTTCTTTCCTGCGACAGACTCGGATTTACTCCTTTATTAATAAAATAATTATTGTAATTTTAATAAAGTTGTGTTATAATGCTTGCATTGTTATTCATAAATAATATTTAAGGAGACAGAAATATGGCACTTAAATCTTCAAATAAGGTTGATACCAACACATATGAAATTGAAGTAACTATCGACGCCGATGTATTTACAGACGCTACTAAAAAAGCTTACTTAAAACAGAGAAAATCTATTCAGATTCCCGGTTTCAGAAAGGGTAAGGCTACCCAGGGAATGATTGAAAAGGTTTACGGCGAGAACGCTTTTTATGAGGAAGCGCTTGAAATAGTTTTCCCCGAGGCAGTTCAGGCAGCTATCGACGAGGCCGAACTCAGAATCGTTGACCAGCCCTACGACGTTGACGTAAAAACAATGAGCAAGGCTGAGGGCGTTCATATGGCCCTTAAGCTCACAACCTATCCCGAGGTTAAGCTCGGCAAGTATAAAGGCCTTAAGGCTAAGTACGGCGAGACTGAGGCAACCGACGAGGACGTAGCAAAAGAGCTTGAGAATATGCAAAACAGAAACAGCCGTCTTGTTACGGTTGAGGACAGAGCAGCCGAAATGGGCGATACCGCAGAAATTAACTTCGAGGGCTTCGTTGACGGCGAGGCGTTTGAAGGCGGCAAGGGCGAAAACTTCCCGCTTGAGCTTGGCTCAGGTCAGTTTATCCCCGGCTTTGAAGAACAGGTTGCAGGTCATAAAGCAGGCGAGGAATTTGACGTAAACGTTACATTCCCCGAGGAATATGAGCCTTCACTCGCAGGCAAGGACGCAGTATTTAAGGTAACAATTAACGAAATTAAAACCAAAGAGCTTCCCGAGCTTGACGATGATTTTGCAAAGGACGTTGATGACGAGGTTGACACTCTTGACGAGCTTAAGGAAAAGCTTAAGACTCAGATTTCAGAGCGCAAGGCTGAAACAGCAAAGACTGAATATGAAAACACTCTTATCGACCAGATAGTTGATAATATGGAGGTTGAGGTTCCCGAGTGTATGTTCACTCAGAAGACTGACGAGCTCGTTCAGGATTACGGATACAGACTTCAGATGCAGGGAATTGACCTTAACACCTATTTACAGTATCTCGGACAGACTATGGAACAGTTTAAAGAGCAGTTTGAAGAGGGTGCAAAGAAGCAGGTTTATACCGCTCTTGCCCTTGAAGCTGTTGCGAAGGCTGAAAACATTGAGCCGAGCGCTGAGGAGATTGAAGAGGAATACAATAAGCTTGCTGATCAGTATAAGATGGAAGCTGACCAGATTAAGGCTGCTGTTCCCGAATCTCAGATTAAAAACGACCTTTCGCTCAGAAAGGCAGTTGACTTTGTAGTAGAAAACGCAAAGAAGGCTTAATATATTTCGGGAGAGCTTTCTCTCCCGAAAATTTGAGCATAAAGGTTACAAAACAGTTAAAAATATTACGAACAGTAAATTATGAAAGGACGGTTACTATGGCATCATTAGTACCTTATGTAGTTGAACAGACGAGCGCAGGCGAAAGAACAGTTGATATTTATTCAAGACTTCTTTCAGACAGAATAATTGTTTTATCCGACCAGGTTGACGACAATACCGCTTCGTTAGTTGTAGCTCAGCTTCTCTTCCTTGAGTCTCAGGACAGCGAAAAGGATATTTCGCTTTACATCAATTCTCCCGGCGGCTCAGTTACAGCCGGACTCGCTATTTACGATACAATGAATTACATTAAGTGCGACGTATCTACTATATGCGTAGGTATGGCGGCAAGTATGGGCGCCTTCCTTCTTTCAAGCGGCGCAAAGGGCAAGAGAATTGCTCTTCCTAACAGTGAAATCCTTATCCATCAGCCCCTTATCGGCGGTAACGGAATTACCGGTCAGACGACTGACGTTGAAATCGCTGCCAGAAACCTTGTAAAAACCAAGGAAAGACTTAATAAAATTCTTGCTGAAAACTGCGGTAAGGCTTACGAAACGCTTGTTAAGGATACCGACAGAGATAACTGGATGTCGGCTAACGAGGCTCTTGAATACGGCCTTGTTGATAAGGTAATTGAAAAGAGATAATTAGGAGGCTGTTATGCCGAGAGACGACGATAAAACTATGCATCCCATAAGATGCTCCTTCTGCGGAAAAAGCGAATCTATGGTGTATAAAATGATTGAGGGCCCGGGCGGAATTTTTATCTGTAACGAATGCGTTGCCGCGTGTAACGAGATTATAGACAATCCGCTTGACGACCCGTACGGCGAGCGTAAACACGAAATGGATTTCGTACTCCCGAAGCCGCTTGAAATCAAGGAAAAGCTCGATGAGTACGTTATAGGCCAGGACGAGGCTAAGAAGGCGCTTTCAGTTGCCGTATACAATCATTATAAGCGAATTTTTTATAATAAAAATGAGGACGACGTTGAGCTTCAGAAGAGTAACATTCTTCTTCTCGGACCTACTGGCGTAGGTAAAACAATGCTCGCTCAGACGCTTGCGAAAATTCTTGACGTTCCGTTCGCTATTGCCGACGCGACAACTCTTACCGAGGCAGGTTACGTAGGCGAGGATGTTGAAAACATTCTTTTAAGGCTCATTCAGGCAGCTGATTTTGATATTGAGAGAGCCGAAAAGGGAATTATCTATGTTGATGAAATAGATAAGATTTCAAGAAAAAGCGAAAACCGCTCGATTACGCGTGACGTAAGCGGCGAGGGCGTTCAGCAGGCTCTTCTCAAAATCCTTGAGGGTACTGTATCTAACGTACCTCCGGGAGGCGGAAGAAAGCACCCTCAGCAAGAGTTTATTCAGATTGATACTTCCAATATACTCTTTATCTGCGGCGGTGCGTTTGACGGTATAGAGAAGATAGTCGAAAAGAGACTCGGACGAAACTCTCTCGGCTTCGGCTCAGAGCTTGATAAAAACGTTCAGGAAAAGGAGGATATCGTATCAAACGTTATCCAGCACGACCTTGTAAAATACGGTCTTATCCCGGAGCTTATCGGAAGAATTCCCGTTATCGCGGCGCTTAAGGATTTAGACAAGGAAGCGCTTCTAAGGATTATGACCGAGCCGAAAAACTCGATAGTCAAGCAGTACGTCAAGCTCTTTGAAATGGACGGCGTAACGCTTGAATTTCAGCCCGAAGCTCTCGACGCTATGGCTGACATAACGCTTGAGAGAAAGACGGGCGCAAGAGGTCTTAGAACCGTATTTGAAAGCATATTAAACGAGCTTATGTTTAAGGTTCCGAGCGATTATACTATCGAAAAGATTACTATAACCGAGGAATGCGTAAAAGGGGACAGCGCTCCTCTTCTCAGAACAAATAAAAAACGCAAGCCCATTGAACTCAGAACCGATGATTTAAAAAACGCATAATTAAAAGCGCTTCAAGGAGCATCCTTGCAGCGCTTTATTTCTTTAATACGGTAAATTAAATGTTGCAATTTATCTCAATATATTATATAATAACTCTTAATTATTTATAAGGTGATATACTATGAATAAAAATGACGAAATTAACATAGAAAAAAAGAATGAATTTCTTCATGTTCCCGTAGTTCCGCTCAGGGGGCTTGTTGTATTCCCGGGTATGAATCTTCATTTTGACGTTGGAAGAAAAAAGAGTCTTGAAGCGCTTCGTACGGCTATGGACAGGGGACAGAAGATTCTTCTTGTTGCGCAGAGAGACGCCTCGGTTGACGACCCGAAGCTCGAGGATATGTTCGATATCGGCGTTGTCTGTAATATTAAACAGATGATAAAAATCCCGAATACGGGAAACCTCCGCGTTATAGTTGAGGGAATCGAAAGAGCAAGGCTTGAATCCTTAATTCAGGAAAGGCCTTATCTTTCGGGTATCGTTGATATTATATATTCCGACAGCATTATCAAAACCGAAAACGATATTGCGTATGCGAGAGCTCTCAAAAAAGAATTTGACGTTTACGCGTCTATTGTTACGAAAATTTCAAACGAGGTAGTAACAAAGCTCATGTCGATTGAAAACATAAGCGAGCTTTGCGACTTTGTATGCGCTAATACCTTCTTTGATTATCTTGATAAACAGAAGGTGCTTTCCGAGCTTAATGTTCACAAAAGACTCAAAATGCTCCTTATTATGCTCAAGAAAGAGAACGTAACCCTTGAAATGGAGGCTGAAATCCAGGAGAAGGTACAAAAGGAGATTGACAAGAGCCAGAGAGAGTATTTTCTCCGCGAGGAGATGAGAGTGATATCCGACGAGCTCGGCGAGGGCGAGAACCCGCTTGAAGAGGCTGATGAGTATAAGACTAAAATTATCGCGCTTCAGTGTTCTGAAGAAATAAAAAAGAAGCTTCTGTCAGAAGCTGATAAGCTTGCTAAAATGCCCTTCGGCTCTCATGAGGGAACGGTTGTAAGAAACTACATTGAAAAATGTCTTGAAATTCCGTTCGGAAAATACACTAAAGACAGTATCAATATTGAAAAGTCAAGAAAAATTCTTGATAAAGACCACTACGGACTCGACAAGGTCAAAACTAGAATTACCGAAACACTTGCCGTATTAAAGAGAAATCCCGAATTCAACGGTCAGATAATCTGTCTTTACGGCCCTCCCGGAGTCGGAAAGACGAGCATAGTTAAATCCCTTGCCTCTTCAATGAACAGAAAATACGTAAGCGTTGCGCTTGGCGGTATTCACGACGAGGCTGAAATAAGAGGCCACAGGCGTACATATATCGGCGCAATGCCCGGCAGAATTATCGATGCGGTTATTAAAAGCGGCGTACTAAATCCGATAATTCTTCTTGACGAGATCGACAAGGTAGGCGCGGATTATAAAGGCGACCCGTCGTCAGCGCTTCTTGAGGCGCTTGACCCCGAACAGAACAATTCCTTTAATGACCACTATATTGACTTTCCCGTTGATTTAAGCCGAGTTTTATTTATAACTACGGCGAACGACGTTTCGACCATCGCACCGCCTCTTTACGACCGTATGGAGGTTATCGAGCTTAACTCGTATACCGTTGAGGAAAAGTTCAATATCGCTAAACGCCATCTCGTTAAAAAGGCTCTTAAAAAGCATAAAATAACGGGAAGAGAGTTTAAAATAACAGACGGCGCGATTTATAAGATTATTGAATGTTATACCCGTGAGGCAGGTGTAAGAGCGCTCGAAAAGGAAATATCAACGCTTTGCCGAAAGGCTGCGGTAGCGCTTGAGAGCGGCGCTAAAACCTTTAAGGTTAACGAGCGTAATCTATCCGAATACTTAGGCGTTGAAAAATATCTTAAGGAATATGTCAACAAGGAAAACCTTATTGGTACGGTTAACGGTCTTGCGTGGACAAGTGTAGGCGGAACGATGCTTCCTATCGAGGTATCCGCCCTTGAAGGAACGGGCAAAATCGAGCTTACGGGCAATCTCGGCGATGTTATGAAGGAAAGTGCAAGAACTGCGGTAAGCTACGTTCGTTCTCGAACCGAGGATTTCGGAATTGAAAACGATTTTTATAAAACCAAGGATATACATATCCACACTCCCGAGGCGGCTGTTCCGAAAGACGGTCCGTCGGCAGGACTCGCTATTACAACCGCGCTTGTAAGCGAGCTTACTGGAATTCCGATTAAATCGAACGTTGCTATGACGGGCGAGATTTCGCTTAAGGGTAAAGCTCTCGCAATCGGCGGTCTTAAAGAAAAATCAATGGCGGCATATAAGGCAGGCTGCGACACGGTTATTATCCCAAAAGAAAACGAAAAGGATTTAGCCGATGTTAGCGACGAGGTTAAGGCGGCGGTTAAATTCGTAACCGCTTCAAGCTTTGACGACGTCATCCCGACGGCGTTTGAATACAAGCCCGAGCCTGTCAGCGTTCCCAAGTTTTCAAATAACGTAAAAAACGCCGAAATATCTACTAGCGCGGCACAGTAAAGGTAAACTATGAATTATAATCTTGCAAAATTTGAACAGTCCTATGGAATATCCTCTCAGCTTCCTGAGTCTGAGTTTCCCGAAATTGCGTTTTCGGGACGTTCAAACGTAGGTAAGAGTTCGCTTTTAAATAAGCTCTTTAACCGTAAGCAGCTTGCGAGAGTAAGCTCAGTACCGGGAAAAACGATAACGATTAACTTTTACGACGTTGACTCGGTAAAGTTTGTTGACCTTCCGGGTTACGGCTACGCTAAAATCAGCAAGCAGGAAAAACAGCGTTTTGCTGAGCTTATGGAAGGATATTTCTCTCAGGACAGAAGGCTTTGTCTCGTTGTTCAGCTTGTTGATATGAGGCATAAACCGAGCGAGGACGACCTCGGTATGATAGAGTTTTTAAAGCATAATGATATTCCGTTTATCATCGCGATGACTAAATCCGATAAGCTGAAAAAGACGGAATATAAAAAGCGTCTCTTAGCTTCGCGCGAAGAGCTTTCCTGCGCGGGAGACGCGCCGATTATACCGTTTTCTTCCGTAACGGGGGAGGGCGCTGATAAGATTAAGGCATTGATAGAGGAGGCAGTTAAAAATGTATAAAGAGGACAGATACTTAGAAAAGATACCCTTTGTAACTCTTGAAAAGGCAAAGGAAATTGCTGAAAAATACCCTACGCCTTTTTATCTTTATGACGAAAAGGGAATTATAGATAACGTTAAAAAGCTTAAAAGAGCGTTTTCGTGGAACAAGGGCTTTAAGGAATACTTTGCGGTTAAGGCTACTCCTAACCCGTTTCTTGTTAAGCTTCTTCATAAGTACGGCTGCGGCTGCGACTGCTCGTCCAAAACCGAGCTTATGATTGCTCACGCCCTCGGTATCGGCGGCGATGAAATTATGTTCTCGTCAAATGATACGCCTGTTGACGAATTCACTTACTGCAACAGCCTCGGCGGTATTATCAACCTTGACGATATTACCCAGATTCCGAAGGTTATGAAGGCTTGCGGCGGTAAACTCCCGAAAAAGATGTCCTGCCGTTTCAACCCCGGCGGCGTATTCAATATTTCAAATACTATTATGGATACTCCCGCTGAGGCGAAGTACGGAATGACCGTTGAACAGATATTTGAGGCTTACAGAATTCTTAATGAAAACGGCGTTGAGGAATTCGGAATTCACGCATTTCTCGCTTCAAATACTGTTACTAATGACTATTATCCGAAGCTCGCAAAAATCCTCTTTAAGCTCATTTTACAGATTAAAGAGCGTACTGGTATTACTATTTCCTTCGTAAACCTTTCGGGCGGTATCGGTATTCCGTATTATCCCTATCAGGACCCGAACGATATAAAGGCTATTTCAAAGGGCGTTAAAAAGGCGTATGAGAGCATTTTAGTTGAAAACGGAATTGATAACGTTGCAATCTGTACCGAGCTCGGACGTTATATGCTCGGCCCTTACGGCGCGCTTGTTACAACCGCAATCAACGAAAAGCACACTCATAAGGAGTATATAGGCGTAGACGCTTGCGCTGTAAATCTTATGAGACCCGCTATGTACGGCGCTTATCATCATATTTCCGTTCTCGGCAAGGAGGACGATTTCGCAGTACATAAGTATGATATAACGGGCTCTCTTTGTGAGAATAACGATAAGTTCGCGGTTGACAGAGTTCTTCCTAAAATTGATATGGGCGACATACTCTTTATTCACGACGCGGGCGCGCACGGCTTCTCAATGGGCTATAACTATAACGGTAAGCTCAAGAGCGCCGAAATTCTTCTTAAAGAGAACGGCGACTACGAGCTGATAAGAAGAGCAGAGACTCCGAAGGACTATTTTGCTACCTTCGATTGCTTTGACATTTACGATAAACTGATTGAGGAATAATAAAAAATCTCCGTTAATTCGGAGATTTTTATTTACAATCACACTTTAATGTGTTAAAATAGCAGTAAAGTAAAGCACGGAGGGTTATTATGAACAATAAACTCGCAAACGATAAAAACATAAAATTCCTTTATAAAGCTATTCTCTCGCTTGAAAGCGAAGAGGAGTGCGCTAATTTCTTTGAGGATTTATGTACCGTTCAGGAGCTTAAAACAATTGCTCAGAGAATTGTAGTTGCTAAAATGCTTTCCGAAAAATGCGTTTATACCGATATCGTAAACGAAACGGGCGCCTCAACCGCTACTATCAGCCGTGTTAACCGTTCGCTTCAGTACGGCTGCGACGGATACGACGTTATCTTTGAAAGAATTAAAGAAGAGGAAAGCGATGAGTAATTACGGCATTTTTGCAAGGTACTATGACCGACTGACAAATAATGCTGAATATGAAGTCAGAAGTGATTACATTTCTGACTTTTTTAACGCTGAAAATACCGAGGAGTTCAGCGTGCTTGACATAGCCTGCGGAACGGGAAGTATAGCGAAATGCCTGAAGGATAAGGGCTATAAGGTTACGGGGCTTGATATGTCCGACGATATGCTTGCCGAGGCTTCGCTTAAAATCGGAGCAAATCTCATAAAAGGGAATATGACCGATTTCAGTTTCAATAACTCTTTTGACGCTTGCATCTGTACGCTCGACAGCTTAAACCACCTGAACAGTATACAGGAATGGAAAAGCTGTTTTAAAAGCGTTTATAATTCGCTTAAGCCGGGCGGTATGTTCATATTTGACGTCAATACCGAATACAAGCATAACGTTATTCTAGCTGATAACTCTTTTATATTTGACGAGGAGGATTTCTTTCTCTCGTGGGATAACGAGCTTATTGAAAAGAATAAAGTAAGAATTCTTCTTGATTTCTTTATTTTCAACTGTAAAAGCTACGACAGATTCAGCGAGGAAATATTTGAAACGGCTTATTCCGTAAGCGAGATAAAAGAAGCGTTGAGCCCGTATTTTGAAATTGTGGGAATATATGACGAGCTTACGCTCAATCCTCCTAAAGAGGACAGCGAAAGATTATATTTTGTATGTAAAGGAAAACGTAATGGGTAAGATAGTAAGATATATAACAACTGACGGAAGCGCGTTCGTTTTAGCGTGCGATTCAACCGATATGGTTGCCGAGGCAGAAAGAATACATAAGACCTCTGCAACCGTTACCGCAGCGCTCGGAAGGCTTATTACAGCCGCATCGATGATGGGCGATATGCTTAAAAATGAGGAGGACTCGGTAACGCTCAGGCTTAACGGTAACGGTCCCGCAGGTGAGATAATTGCCGTTTCCGACTATATGGGTAACGCAAGAGCCTGCGTTGAAAATCCCATTGTTGAAATTCCGCTTAATTCTGCTGGAAAGCTCGATGTAAGAGGCGCGGTAGGAACTGACGGTACGCTTTACGTTATTAAGGATATCGGACTCAGCGAGCCCTATATCGGTCAGACTCCGATTATAAGCGGCGAGATTGCCGAGGATATTACTAACTACTACGCCGTATCTGAACAGACTCCGTCGGTCTGCGCGCTCGGCGTGCTTGTAAATCCCGATTTAAGCGTAAAGCACGCGGGCGGTTATATTATTCAGCTTCTTCCCGCATGTCCCGATGAGATTATCGATATAATCGAAAGAAACGTATCTTCTATTCCGTCGGTAACCGAAATGCTCTCGAATGGCTTTACCGCCGACGATATAGCGAAAACGGCGCTTGAGGGAATAGAGCTTGACAAGCTCGACGAATCCGAAATATCTTATAAATGTAACTGCTCTAAGGAGAGAGTTGAAAACGCGCTTATAAGTACGGGAGTTAATAATCTTAAGGAAATGTCTGAATCGGAAGAGGTCACAACTGTTGAATGTCATTTCTGCGACAAAAAATACAAATTTACGCCCGAAGAAATTAGAAAGCTCTTAAAGTCGGCAACCAAGAAATAAAAATGAAAAAAAGTGTTGACTTTTAAAAAATTATATAGTATTATATTATCCGTCGCTAATGAGTAATTACGACGTACGGGAGCATAGCTCAGCTGGGAGAGCACCTGCCTTACAAGCAGGGGGTCACAGG
>CAMVRG010000017.1 GCA_947169815.1 uncultured Clostridia bacterium
GGGACAGTCGGAGCGGCGCTGGTCGGCGGGAGAGGAGAAGATTTTTACCTTACCCTCTGAGCCGAAGAGTATGCACTTTTTCTCAAAGTTTGCATAGCCGATAGCTACTCTCGGCATAGCGCCGGGTGAGGAATAAGTATCGAATCTGAGACGGAAATAGAAGTTGACGGTTACGTTGTAATAACCTCTGTTAAACGGAACCTCGTCAACGTCAATGCTTACCGCAGAAATGTCGCAGTCTCTTGTTCTGACACTGTCTGCGCCGTCGATAAGCGCCTGTGCCTCGTCGTTAAAGGTTACCCTTAAATCTTCGAGACAGTCCTTGCTTACGCACGAGTCGTAAATTCTCTTAGTATCAATACATACGTTACCGTTGATACGGGGAGAATTATTCTGGATTGGAAAATCGTTCATATAAAAACTCCTTCACAGTTTTTTTGAAGTTTAACTTCAATACATACTATGAAGGAGTCTATTATTTGTGCTAAAATTTAAACTTTTTCAAGTCTCGCGAAGTTCGCCATCATTTTTTTGGTTCCCGCCTTATCGAAGGCAACCTCCATAAGAACGTCGTTTCCCATAGGCTTACACGAGAGTATAACGCCCGTTCCGAAGGATTTATGCTTTACCGTATCGCCTACATTGAAAGTATTCGTACTCTTTTCGGCGGTGTTTCCGACCTGACCGAAGGCGTGCGCAGCGGAGCTTGCTTTCGTAACGCCGCCGTCGAGCTTAACGCTTTTCGCAAATTTCGCCTCGGTTTTCGGCTTTCCGAAGCCGTGATAATATCCGCTTACGCTCATATCGTCGGTTACGTCCTCGGGAATCTCTCTTATAAAGCGCGAGGTCGGATTTCTTCCCGTAGTACCGTAAAGCATACGCTGTTTTGCGTTGATAAGATAGAGCTTTTCCCTCGCCCTCGTTATTCCTACGTACGCAAGGCGGCGCTCCTCCTCGAGCTCCTCCTCGCTGTAAAGGCTCTGATTCCCCGGGAAGATTCCCTCCTCCATACCGGGTATGAATACTATCGGGAATTCAAGCCCCTTGGCCGAGTGCAAGGTCATAAGAACAACGCAGTCCTCGTCCTCGTTATAAGAGTCGATATCGCTTACAAGCGCAACGTCCTCAAGAAAGTCGGAAAGGGTAAATTCGTCGTCCTCCTCCTCGTACTTTATAATCATCGAGGAAAGCTCCTGAACGTTGTTTTTTCTGTCCTCCGAGCGGGTCGGGTCCTCTTCGTCGAGATAATCGAAATACTTGGTATCCTCAAGGATTTCCTGAAGTAAATCGGATATTTTCATACCCTCGTCAACGCAGGCTCTGAAATGGTTTATCATATCGCAGAACGCTTTGAGTTTAGAGGCTGAACGAGCGGTTTTAGCGAATTCGTCGGCGCTCTCGCACACCTCAAACGCCGTCATTGAATTAACCGACGCAATTTCAAGGATATAGGAAAACATCGTTTCGCCTATTCCTCTTTTCGGGGTATTGATAATCCTCTGAAGCCTTACGTTATCCGCGGTATTGTTAATTACCGCAAGATATGAAACAATATCCTTTATCTCCTTACGGTCAAAAAAGCGGTTACCGCCGATAATCTTATACGATACGCCCGACTTTGCGAGCATTATTTCTATATTTCTTGACTGGGCGTTCATACGGTATAAAACCGCGTGGTCCTTATATGAATAGCCCTTTGAGACGTTAGCGTTAATCTCGTCTACGATATACTGCGCCTCGTCCATTTCGTTCATAGCGGTATAAAGAACTACCTTTTCGCCGTCCTTTCCCGAGTATGAACGCAGTCTCTTGTCCGCAAGCCTTGTTTTATTATTCTTTATAACCGAGTTTGCGGCGTTGAGTATATTCTGCATAGAGCGGTAATTTTCCGCAAGCTCAAGCTGAATAACCTTTAAGCCCTCTTTTTCGTATCTTTCCTTAAAGCGCATAATATTTTCAATAGTAGCGCCGCGGAAGCGGTAAATACTCTGGTCGTCGTCGCCTACAACGCAGATATTATGATAACCGCCCGCAAGAAGATATGTAAGAACATACTGAGCGTAGCTCGTATCCTGATACTCGTCAACGATTACGTACTTAAACTGTCTCTGATAGGTTTCAAGCACGTCGGGATTTTCATGAAAAAGCCTTACGGTATTGAATATCATATCGTCAAAGTCCATAGCGTCAGCCTTAAGCAGCTCTTTCTGATATTCAATATAACACTCAGCAATTTTGCTTTTTCTGAAATCGTTTTTATTGGTCGCCTTATATTCGTCGGGGTCGATAAGACTGTCCTTGGCGTGGCTTATTTCTCCTAAAATTGAGCGGTGGTTAAGATACTTATCCTCAATCCCGAGCGATTTCTGAACGCGCTTCATTACGCGCTTCTGGTCGTCGGTATCATAGATTGTAAAATGCTGAGAAAAGCCTATTCTATCGCCGAAGCGGCGGAGAATTCTTCCGCACATTGAGTGGAAAGTATGCGCCCAAATATCATTAGCCTCAACACCTATTGCATTTTCAAGCCTTTCCTTTAATTCGCCCGCCGCCTTGTTAGTAAAGGTAATGGCAAGCACCTGCCACGGAAGCGCGTAGCCGTCGGCTATGATATGCTCTATGCGCTTAACGATTGTAGCGGTTTTACCCGTTCCCGCGCCTGCTACGACAAGCACGGGACCGTCAACCGTATCAATAACCTTCTGCTGCTGAATATTCGGTTTTACCGCGTCTTTATTAATCATATATATTTCCTTATAATTCTGTTATTTTCCGAGTAACGTTAAAAGTATACCCGCCGCTACCGCCGAGCCGATAACGCCCGATACGTTCGGTCCCATAGCGTGCATAAGAAGGAAGTTCGAGGGATTCTCCTCCTGACCTACCTTCTGGCTTACGCGCGCCGCCATAGGTACAGCCGAAACGCCCGCCGAGCCGATAAGGGGATTCACCTTTCCCTTAGTTACAATATACATAAGCTTTCCGAAAAGAATTCCGCCGATTGTTCCGAAGGAAAAGGCTATAAGTCCGAGCACGACTATAAGAATAGTTTTAAGATTCAGGAAGGACTGAGCCGAGGTTGTAGCGCCTACCGAAATACCGAGAAGAATAGTAATAATATTCATAAGCTCGTTTTGCGCCGCCTTTGCGAGTCTTTCGGTTCGTCCGCTCTCTTTAAGAAGATTTCCGAGCATAAGCATACCTACAAGAGACGCCGCCGCGGGAAGCAAAAGAGATACTATCGCCGTAACCATAATCGGGAAGAGAATTTTCTCTCTTTTCGATACGGGGCGAAGGTTTTCCATTACTACCGCTCTTTCCTTCTTCGTTGTCAGCGCGCGCATAATCGGCGGCTGAATAACGGGGACGAGCGCCATATAAGAATACGCCGCAACCGCAATGGGTCCGAGCATTTCGGGAGCGAGCTTTGAGGTTGTAAAAATAGCCGTAGGTCCGTCCGCGCCGCCTATACTCGCTATCGAGCCCGCCTCCTGAGGAGTAAACGCAAGGTCGATATGAAGAAGCGAGCCGATACTGTCGCCGAGACCTATCGCAATTACATAAGCGGCGAAGATACCAAGCTGAGCCGCGGCGCCGAGTATGAACGAGCTCGGTCTCGCAATAAGCGAGGTAAAGTCGGTCATTGCGCCGATTCCGAGAAAGATAAGCGGAGGATAAATTCCCGTCTTAACACCGAAATAGAGGAAATCCATAAGTCCCGGCGTTGCGGCAACCCACTGCCCCGTTTCCTCATTAAGCGCCCTCCCGTGCGCTACAAGCTCAACGAAGCCCTGAAGGTCGTGATACTGTACCGAAAGGTTAGCCCCGGGCAGGTTTGCGAGAAGCATACCGAAGGCAATCGGTATCATAAGAAGAGGCTCGAAGCCTTTTTTAATTCCGAGATATAAAAAGACAAAGGAGATTAAAATCATTATAAGATTTTTCCAGCCCTCGCCCGTGAAAAAGAATGCATAGCCGCTATTAAAGAAAATATCCTTAATAACCTCCCATACACCTTGTAATATTTCCATACCCGACTCCTTTTAAAAGGGTTTAGTGTTATCGTTCACAGCCGCCTGAGCCCAGGGGTTTTCGCCTCTGTAAGCGGCGGTTTTTCTTCTTACAGACTTAATCTCGGCTCCCTCGCCCTCATACATATAAACCGCCGCGCTTATTACCGCTGCGACCTCGGGCGAAACTCCGCTTTCAATTATCGGAGGCGGAGGCGGAACCTCGTTTTTCTTAACATTTTCAAAGGATAAAGAGGACTCTTCTTTTTTCTTTTTCTTTTCATTTTTCGCTTCAAAAAACGCAACGGCTTTTCCGAAATTCGAGAAAATTACTATTAAAAGCGCAAGCGTTCCGAGAACTATCGAAAGCCCCGAAATAACGACGGTAAGCGTAAAAGCAAACGAGCCGTCGGGCGTCATAGCGCCTGTAATAAACGCTGTGTTCATTTCCCTTCCTCCTTTAAAATAATCAATAGTTATTATAAATCATAGACCGCCTTTTTTCAATAAAAATAAGCATATTATTTATAGTTTGTCATTTTGCATAAAAAGTATTGATTTATTTTCAAAATGGGGTATAATAAGTATAGTAAAATCTATCGGAGGTAATTGTATGTTAAGTAAAGAAGCAATGATTATTGCGATTCTTGTTGCGCTCCTTCTTCTCTGGGCAACGGAAACTCTCGGTATGAGAAAAACCTCCACCCTCCTCGGCGGAGTTATCGACCTCGGCTTTGCGCTTATCCGTTAGCAAGGCTTAATAACTATATAATAAAAATCAAAAATCCCTGCACAGCAGGGATTTTTTTAATCTGTTATTCTTGTGATTTTCAGCTCTGCGGACTTATCGGAATTGATTTTGATTTCGTTAAGTCCTTTTTTTAATATAACCGTCGCCGAGCCTATTTCACTTACGGGAATTTCAGCCGAATTTACGCTTATGCTTCCCTCAAGCTCGGTTGAGGTTACTGAGTATTCGCCCTCCTCGGGGGCATATACAGAGTATGAACCGTCCTTATTTTCAATAACGTATACCGCGAAGACGTCCTCGGCGGGCTCTACTGTAAGCCCCTCAAAATCGGGAAGCGCCTCCTCGGAAACGAGCTGAATTTTATGCGTTCCCTTTTTAAGGGATATATTCCTCGACACGCATGCGCTTTTTTCGGATGCAAAAATCTCAGCGCTCTTCTGAGCCTCTGAGTCAGCGTATATCTCAAAAGACGGATTATTACTGCATTTCGAGAATATGTAACTGAGAGTATATTCCCCGTCGCTTTCAATATCAATATCGGCTGAAAGCTCGCCGTCAAGGGCGTATCTCTTCGGAATATTATTATTCTCATATGCGGGGGCCGCCGACTTATCCGCTTCGGTTATTCTTATATGATAAATATTGTTCTTATCAGGGGAGTCGAGCTTTATAACGAGCTTGTCCCCCGCTCCCGCGGTATAATCGCGAAGAATTACGGGGAGAACGGGTTCTCCCACTTCACCCTTGAAAACAGCCTCCTCGACCTTTATTTCAAGCGTTTTACCCGCAAGCGGAGTTTTACCGAAGCCGTATAAAACGACCTTTGAATCAGCCTCGGCGTCCTTACAGAGAATATTAATCTCGCTCTTATCGTCGCTCATTGAGGCAACGCCCGTAAAGCCGCCGAAATCAAAGCTTTTCAAATCCTTTAAATAGGTTTTGAAATCGTAGCCCGTAAGGTCAAAATGAATTGCTTTAAGGGCGTTTTCGCCCATATCAAGACACCATTTCGACGTCCAGTAGGACGAGGTCAGCGTATCGCTTTTTTCGCTCAGCTCCTCCTTACTTTTAATTTCAGGAGAAAAAACCGAGGCGCAGGCTCTCTCGCTCTTTGAGCCGTTTTCCGATAAATCCACGATGAGCGAGGGCGTTGCGTTTTTATAGAATATGCCCGCTCCCGCCGCAAGAGCGGCAACAGCGATTATAAGAAGCGCGATAAGAAACTTTAAAAATGCTTTCATAACACTTATTTAATACAGCAAAGACGAAGCGCCTTTTCCTCAACCTTAAAATCAAGCTCTGAATAGTTAAAGTTTTCGCCGTCACAGTTTCCGAGTAGCGGCGAACCGTCCTCCATCCAGAATTTTCCGCATTTAGCCATAGCGTTTGTCATCTGTTTCGGGAAGGTTTTTTCGTTGGCTTCGCCCGAAGAGTATTTTCCTATCATCGGGATTGCCTCCTTAAGGCTGAGTCCGTTAACGAGCGCTATATCAACGAGTCCGTCGTCAAGCACGGAATCGGGCGCGGGACAGAAGCCTCCGCCGTAAAAGCTCGCGTTACACACGGCGCAGAGAGCGAAATCCTTATTTACCTCTTTAAGATGATATTCCTCGCCGCTTTCCTTATCTACGCAGGTAATATCGTAGCTGATATTATAGTGAAGCGGTTTTGCAAGAACGGGCGCAATAGCGATATTATACGCCTGATGTCCTAAAAACGGAGCCTTCGCGGCAATTTTTCTTCCTATCGTTTCAACGATAGTATCAAGCCCGAAGGACATAACGTTAATACATTTTTCGCCGTTATAGTCGATAAGGTCAATGGGCTTAATATCGTATTTTATTTTTCCGTCATAGAGTCCGAACGCCTTTATTACGTTTTCAACGTTGATTTTCTTTGCGCCGTAAATCTTTTTGGCAAAGTCGTTACCCGTTCCAAGAGGAAGAAGCATAAGCGGGGTTTTCGTTCCCGCAAGTCCGTTTGCAACCTCGTGTACCGTACCGTCTCCGCCGCAAGATACTACAACGCAGTTTTCGCCGTATTCTTCGGCATACTTAGCGGCGATGTCCTTAGCGTGTCCGCCGTACTGAGTTTCCTCAATAATCATTTCGTCGTCGCTCATACGGAAGGTTGATTTAATTCTGCTTATATATTTTGCCTTATCCTTGTTACCTGCAATAGGGTTCATTATAAATACGTATGTCATTTTTTGCCCTCACTTTATAAAACCTGATAACCGCCTACGGGACGGATAATAAGTACGTGGCAGGTATCCTTACCGAATACAGCCTCAATAGTATTTTTATATTCACTAAGCATTTCGTTAGGAACAAACGCCTGAACCGTACCCGCAAAGCCGCCGCCGTGAACGCGCCATGCGCCCTTGCCCTTTAATAGCTCCGCGCTTATTGCAAGAGCGAGAGAGATTTTCTGTTCGGTAGGATTCTTCGGGGTGTATACGTTCTGGTTAAGCATATATGAAGAGAAGCCCGAATCAAGAATTATTTCCTTGAACGCGCCGAAATCGCCGTTTTCAAGCGATTCAACCGCGTTTTCAACCCTCTTGTTTTCGTTATAGAAATGGATTGCTCTTAAAATCGCTCTGTCATTAACCTTATCGGTAAGACTCGGAATAGCCTTAAAGAACTCTTCGTATTCAACCTCGCGTAAAACGTTTTTACCGAGCGCCTTGGCTACCGATTCCATCTCCTCTCTTACCGCCGCATAATCGTCGGTAAGGTCGCTGTGGTTTCCGCCCGTATCAACTATACAAAGCGAATGTCCCGACGAAGCGAAATCAAAGTCAACCTTCTTTATTATCGGCTCACTCGTCGATTTAAAGTCAATGGTTACAAAGGTGCCTACCGACGATGCCATCTGGTCAAGAAGTCCGCAGGGCTTACCGAAAAACACGTTTTCAGCGTACTGCGCAATCTTAGCAACGTCAACGGCGCTGATTTTTCCGCCGTTGAAAAGATATGAAAATACAGAGCCGATAAGTACCTCAAACGCCGCGGAGGACGAAAGTCCCGAGCCGCCCATAACGTCGCTCATCGTAAACGCGTCGAAGCCCTCAACCTTATATCCGAGGTTTTTAACGCCCGCCGCTACGCCCTGAACAAGAGTAGTGGAATCGCCGTAATTTTCCTCTTTCGGCTCAAGGTCGCCAAGGTCAACGACGTTCATTCTGTGGCCCTTCGATTTTACGCGTACAATCCCCTCGTCGTTCTTGCTGACTACGGCAATCGCGTCAAGATTAATTGCGGCTGCAAGCACCTTACCGTGGTTATGGTCGGTATGGTTTCCGCAGACCTCGGTTCTTCCGGGGGCGGACATAATGCTTATATCTCTGTCGTCTCCGAAAAGCTCGGCAAACGAGGTGACAGCCTCGATATATCTCGGCTTTTGCTTTTCTACCGCCTCGTCGGTTACGTAAACCGCCTTTAAGTTACCGTCATAAACGCCTTCGTTTATAGCTTTGATTAAATCCTTTGCTGTCATAGTTCTATGCCTTTCCGTATAAAAATTATAATACTATTTTATATTTTTCCTTATCGCTGTACATTAACAGCGTCTGGTTCATCTGGCGTGATTTTATTCCGTAGAATACGTTGAACATCAGGCTCGTTACTCCCGAAAACGCAACTACTATAATAAGCGGAACGATGAATTTAGTTGAAAACGGATTGGTATACGCCGCGCCGATTGTAGTATAAATATAGAGCCTCGGGGCAAAGCCGATAAGCGACAGTATAAGATAGTACACATAATCGTATCTCAGCGAGCCGTAATACTTTGATACCATCGCGAGCGAAATAGCGGGTATAAACCTTGTAACCGTTAAAACATAGGGGTTTCCGTTACCCTTGAACTTAATCCAGTCCCGTATAAAGTGCATCTTCTTTATACCGAGTATTATCTCGGTCCAGCCGCCGCCTATATATATTCCCTCAACGTACTTAACCGTAAAGAAGAACGCGCAGAACACCATATTTATAAGCAGCGCCTGCTCAATCGGGAACACCATACCCGATATAGCGACAAGCATACCCATAGGTATAGGCAGCTGACATTTAGCGATATACAGCGCGAAGATACAGATAAGTATCTCTCTGTTCGTATCGAGCCTCGCAACCGCCTTATCTATACGCTCGAGCCAGTTTATTATGGTATAAAACCTCGTTTCAAGCGTCTGGCGGTTAAACAGTACGATTAAAAGAAAAACTATAACCGCCGTTGTTGAAAGCACTATTATAAACGATATGAAATTTGTTCTGTGGCGTTTTGCATGCCTCATGAGAAAACCTGCTTCCGTTTATATTTCTTTAATTTCCCTGTAATTTCCTAAAAATGTAAATTCCTCAAGCTCGTCGTGAAGGGCGCAAAGTAAATTGAGCGTCGCCTCGTCGTATACCGAGCCGAGCACGTCAGCGTAGAATATATAGTCGAATTTTCCGTTGGCGACGGGACGTGATTCAAGCTTCGTAAGATTAAGCCCCGTCATTGAAAAGCGTCCAAGCACTCTGTAAAGCGAACCCGTAGTATGAGGCGCCGAGAAAATAAGCGATATTTTATCCGCTCCGTCGGGTATAACAAGCTTTTTGGAAATAACGATAAATCTCGTCGTATTATTTGATACGTTCTGAATATTACGTCTTAAAATCGTAAGATTGTACTTTTTAGCTGCCTCTTCGGAGCAGATACACGCAAGTTTTGTGTTCTTACTCTCGCTTACGAGCTTTGCCGCAGCAGCCGTATTAGTTGAATTCACTCCCGTAATTCCAAAGTTTTTAAGAATATTGCTGCACTGTGAGAGCGCCTGAGGGTGCGAATACGCCTCCTCAATATTTTCAAATCTCGCTCCCTCAACAGCCGCGATACAGTGAGATACCTTTAAGTCGTACGCGCCCACTACATAAAAGCGGTACTTCATAATAAGGTCGTACGCCTCGTGAACCGAGCCCGCGGTTGAATTTTCAACGGGTATAACGCCGAAGCGCGCCTCGTTTTTATTCACCGCCTCAAATACGTCCTCAAAATGTCTGTGATAATCAACGGGAGAGTCGGGGAAAAGTCTTTTAGCGGTAATCGAGCTGTACGCGCCCTCAACGCCCTGACACGCAACGGGCACGCCGTCGGCGCTTAAAACGCCTCTCTGCGCGTTTTCAACCGCGTCCCTTAACTCTTTTCCGCCGCCGATAATATTGTGCTGAAGCGCTCTTGAAGCGTCCATAGCCGCGGAAAATATCGTCTTGATAAGGTCGCCCATATCGCCGCATTTTTCGCTTACGTCCTCAAGAATTTCCTTTTCTCTCTGAACGTTAAGAACGGGCATTCCCCTTTTCGTTTTGTACTCGGCAACCGCCTTTGAAACCTCCATACGCCGCAAAAGAAGAGGTATCAGCTCGTCGTCGATTTCATCAATCTCGTCTCTGTATTTTTTTAATTCATCCATAGTTATTTTATGTCCCCGAGTTTGTTATATTAGCTAATTTGAGAGAATATCAAGAAGCCCTATCGCAACCGCTGCCTCGATAACGGGTACCGCGCGCGGTACTATGCAGGGGTCGTGTCTTCCCTTTATTTCAAGCGTTTCGTTACTGAGCGTTTCAAGGTTTACGCTTTTCTGCGGCTTCGATATTGACGGAGTCGGCTTAACCGATACGCTTAAAACTATCGGAGCGCCGCTTGTAATTCCGCCGAGTACGCCCCCGTTGTTGTTAGAAATAAGACATACCTTACCGTCTTTTATTTCATAACCGTCGTTTACTTCAGAGCCGATTGACGACGAAAAGCCGAAGCCGAGCCCGAACTCAACGCCCTTTACGGCGGGTACGGAGAAAAGAATATTTGAAAGTCTTCCCTCGACGGTATCGAACATATTTGCGCCGAAGCCCGCGGGAACGCCGATTGCAGCGCATTCTACCGCGCCGCCGATACTGTCGCCCTCGCTTTTATACTTTTCAATTTCCTCTCTCATTTCTGTTTCTTTTTCGCTGTTGATAAGAGGAAACGCCTCAGAGCTTATCTTGTCAAGAAGCTCTGATGAAATACAATTATAATCAAACGTACCGTCGCAAACCGAGCCGATTTGTTTAATATGAGCGCCGATATATATTCCCTTTTCTTCAAGTATCTGCTTAGCAACCGCGCCCGCAAATACAATCGGCGCGGTAAGACGTCCGCTGAAATGGCCGCCGCCCCTTATATCGTTGTTTCCGCCGTATTTAACAAAGGCGGTATAATCGCTGTGGCTCGGCCTCGGAATGTTTTTTATATTATTATAATCAGAGCTTTTAATGTTTTCGTTTTTTATGAACATACAAAGCGGAGCGCCCGTCGTAACGCCGTCGAGAACGCCCGAAACGATACTAAAAGAATCGCTTTCCTTTCTCGGTGTTGAGACTGAATCTCTTCCGGGAGCGCGCCTTTCCATCTCTTTTTTAATTTTGTCAAAGTCAAGGCTTACGCCCGACGGAAGCCCGTCAATTACGCAGCCTATCGCCTCTGAGTGGCTTTCGCCGAATACGGAAAGCTTAACGTTTTTACCCGTTATAGATGACATCTGCTGCACCTCCCAAAAGATTATAATCCTCAAAAAAGCCCGGATAGGATTTATTTATACTCAGCGCGTGGGTTATTTCGGTTTCCCCGTCAGCGCAAAGTGCCGCAGCGGAAAATGCCATAACTATTCTGTGGTCATTAAAGCCGTCAAGTGCCGCGCCTCTCGGCGCGCCTCCCGTAATAATCATACCGTCTGAGGTTTCCTCGGCTTTTATCCCCATTTTTCTGAGATTTGATACTATGCTTTTTATTCTGTCGGACTCTTTAAGCCTGAGCCTTCCGGCGCCCGTTATTACGGTTTCGCCCTTCGCGTAAGCCGCAAGCACGGAAAGCGCGGGAGCCGTATCGGGAATATCGGAAATATCCGCTTCAATTCCCTTTAGCGCTGATTTTTTAACCGTTACGCCGTTTTTATTTATTCTTATATCCGCGCCGAATTCCTTAAGAAGCGCGCATATTCTCTTGTCTCCCTGTGCGGAGTCGGGGTCGAGTCCGCTTACGGTAACCTCGCCCGAAATTGCGCCGCCTACAAGGAAAAACGCCGCCTGAGACCAGTCCCCTTCAACCGTATAATCGCATTTTTTATATACCTGATTACCTTTTATAAGGTAACCGTTTTCCGTCTCCTTTGCCTCAACGCCGAAATCCCTCATAACCTTTAAGGTCATATCGACGTACGGCTTTGACTGAAGAGGCGAGGTAAGAATTATCTCGCTGTCGCCGTCAAGAAGCGGAAGGGCGAGAAGAAGCCCCGTTATATACTGTGACGATATATCGCCCGCTGTTTCATATTTACCCGAGGTGAGCTTTCCGCTTATTTTAAGAGGAAGCCTCTCCCCGTCGCATTTTACGCCGTGCTGTGAAAAAAGCCTTATATACTCGCCTATCGGGCGTTCGGGGAGTTTACCCGAGCCCGTAAAGGTGACGCTTCTTCCAAGCGACGCCGCTATCGGAAGCATAAAACGGAGAGTCGAACCCGATTCGATACAGTCAATTGTATCATAGCCGTTTCTCAGCGCGCTTACGGCGTTTCTCGTAGCCCTCATATCGTCGGAGGCGCTTATACCGTTTACTATTCCTCCGTCCGAAAGAAATGAACAGATTAACGCTCTGTGCGCCGCAGATTTCGACGGCGGGACTGTAACCTCGCCCGAAAACGACGAGGGCTTAATTTTTACATAAGCCATAATTTATACTCCAAACAGCTTCGGAATATTCTTATTCTCTACGGGATAAATATATCCCTCGCCTATATCCTTAATAAAAATGAATTTAATCGAATCAGCGGTACGCTTTTTATCCGCGCTCATCGCCTCAACTATTTCCAAAACGCTGTGTACGTCCTCGGTTTTGAGGTCGTATTTTTCAAGCACGCCTTTAATTCTTTCGGCGCAGCCGACTTTTGTAAGTCCGTTTTTTTCGCCCGCCTCAGAAATTAAAACCATTCCCATTCCGACCGCCTCGCCGTGCGAAACAGTTTTAAAGCCGCCGAGCTTTTCTATCGCGTGTCCCGCCGTGTGGCCGAAATTGAGAAGCGCTCTTTCGCCTTTTTCCTTTTCGTCGCGTTCAACTACGCCCGCCTTAAGCGAAACGCACTCAAAAACTATATCGTCAATTACGCTTTTTACGTCCTCTTTTTCAATTTTTTCAAAGAGGCTTTTGCTCTTGATACAACCCATTTTTATTGCCTCGGCCATTCCGTCCGAATAATAGTAAGGTGGAAGGGTATCGAGTACGGCGGTATCAATAAGTACTAAAACGGGCTGATGAAACGCGCCGCAGAGGTTCTTACCCTGAGGTAAATCGACTGCGGTTTTTCCACCTACCGAGGAATCTACCTGAGAGAGAAGAGAGGTGGGAAGCTGAACGAAATCAATTCCTCTGAGATATACGGCTGCGGCAAAGCCCGCCATATCTCCCGTTACTCCGCCACCGAGCGCTACTATCAGGTCGTTTCTCGTGAGCGAGTTTTCAGCAAGAAATTCAACTATCTCTATAACCGTATCGGTCGTCTTAGATTCCTCGCCCGCTTTAAATATATAGCTTATTACATTATATCCTGCGCTCTCAAGGCTGTTTTTAACCGTTTCTCCGTAAAGCGGATATATGTTAGTGTCGCTGACTATACAAACGGTTTTGGCAGGGCTTACGGCTTTTATATATTCTCCGCAGGAGGAAAGTATGCCCTTTTCGATAAATATGTCATAACCCTTTCCTGCGTTTACTCTCAAGCTCTTCATTATCCGATTTCCTCTTTAATTCTGTTACCCTCTTTCATAAGGGCGGTTAAAGCCTCGCCGTCTCCGTTTACGATGTTATACTTAAACCTCATAAGATTTGATACAAGGTCGTCAATCTCTCTTACAAGCGGCTCCTTATTATCAAGGAAAAGCTCCGTCCACATCTCGGCATTAATCCTAGCAACACGCGAAACGTCGCGGTATGAGCCCGCCGAATAGCCCGCGTGCATAGGCGCGAGGGGCGAAAGCACGTACGAGCAGGCGAGAACGTGAGCAATCTGAGAGGTAAAGGCTATCATCTCGTCGTGGTGCTCGGGAGTAGTTACAACCGTTCTCGCAAAACCCATATCCTGCGCAAGGCCTACAAGCGCGTCGGTTTTATTTCTCGGAACATTCTCATCGGGAGTACAGATAAAGCTCGCGTTATCGAAAAGATTATCAAGCGAGTTATCGTAGCCTGAAACCTCGCGCCCGGCCATAGGATGAGCACCGATGAAGTAGAATTTCAGACCCTTCTGCTTTTTCATTTCGTCGCAGATTTTAGTTTTTATTCCGCAGGAATCGGTAACTATCGAATCCTTTTTAAAGCAGTCCTTGTGCTCTAAGATAAACGGAACAATCGCTTCGGGATAAAAATTCACGAAGGTTATATCCGCTTCGCCCATCAGCTCTTCAAGCTCGCCCGTTTTATCTATAACGCCGTCTCTCAGCGCCTTTTCGGTAACGGAGGGAGTTCTGTTCCAGCCGAGAACTGTATGGCTTGTATTTTTCTTTAAGGTTTTCGCAAGGCTTGCGCCTATCAGCCCGAGGCCGCAAATTAATACATTCATAGTCTTTTACCGCAACTTTACATAATTTCTCAGTATATATAATAATATATAATTTTTAATATGTCAAATTATATACCATTGTTTTATCATTTGTTAACAAATAGAAAAGAGACAGAGCGTGAGCTCTGTCTCTTATTTTTATCAGTCCTGGGCGAAGTAGCTTTTTGCGCCCGCTGCGCCTCCGTCGGCGTCGGGGTCAAACTCTTCACCGTCGTGAAGGTCCGGGGGACCGCTTGTAAACACGCTGCAGTTAAGCTTATAGCGTATTACCTCAGCCTCCGGGGATTCATAGTTCTTTGTCATCAGGCACCTCCGAATTAAATAGTAACTGTATCCGGAGTAATCTCGTCTGAATATACAGTCTTAAGTTCGCCGTTTACTCTGTAGTTAGTATAAGTTCTGTACTTAATATCAAGAGTCGTGCCTGTCGGCCATTTAGAAGCCTTGGTGGCAAAATGTAATGCGTACTGATATCCTGTGTTAAGCGTACGTCTTGTAAGTAATTCATCAGAAACCTTAACTCTGAAAACTGAAGTAGAATCAACGTGCTGAAGGTCAAGAGTTGCGTTCTGAACGGCAGTCTTTTCAGCAGCAGTAGCATTCTTCTTATAGCTGAATACGAAGCCCGTCTCAACGAACTCTGCGCCGTTAGTTGCGTCCACAGTTGTTGTTCCTCTGAAATCAACGTGGTTCTTTTCGCCGTTTGAAGAATCAACTACTCTTGTCGGGTTGTTGTATGCGTAAACCGCTGCGACCTTTGCGGGGTCAGCGTCGGGGCTGATTCCCTCAAATACGTTAGCCTTGATTGCGTCCTCAAACTGCTCCTGAGTATAGAATACAATGTAGCAGCTTTCCTGAGCGCGCCATACGTGGTCAAGCTCGTCGCCTACGGCGATAAGTCTTTCGGTATTCGGGCACTGAGTAGTATCGTATTCCTTCATACCGTCAACCGTTCTTACAGCCATCTGTCTGCCGTGCTTGTTTGTGCCGTTACCTGTTGTTCTCCATGTTGAATAGTTTTCGGGTTCAACGATTGAGATAGCGTAGAGATTATCGCCCCATACGTCGTACTGTCCCTCTTCAGCTGCAGAATCCATAAATGCCTGCTGTGTGGGAGCTTCAATTACTTTAATATCATTGGGTGCAAAATCACCGCCGATATCATATGCAAAGCCCTGGAGATATTCGCCCGAATCCTCGTCTTCCCAGAACATGAGATTATCGTAATCTACAAAGTAATCGTTCTTGAACTGGAATCTTGTGTTGAACGGAACGCTTACCTTCTGAGCGTTCGTCGGGTTCTTCCACTCGCCCTGACCGTTACTGTTTACAAACTGAATATCAAATGTTTCAGCGCTTGTAGCCTCATATAATGCTCTTACAACAGTATCTTCGGTAGCTGTGAAAGATTCGGTGTCATATCCTCTGAATACATATCCTGCATAATTCGGATGCTCGTTAGCAGTCGGGTCAACGGTTGAATTAGGAGTTACATACTTAATGTCGTAAACCTTACCGAGAGATGACTTATAGGTAATCATAATCTTACCTGCGTCGTCTCCTTTAGGAGTCTTGGTTGTAAGCGTTGTATTACCGTTAATAGTGATTGTAAGAGAATCCTTATTAGCGATTAACGAAGACTTAACCTTGTCGCCCGAGGTAGCCGACTGATATGAGTATTCCCAATCAACGGCGGAGCCTGTCGGAGAAGCGAAGGTCTGAGTCGTACCGTACTCATAAATTCCCTGAATAGCTCCGTCGATTGTTACTGTGTAAGTTCTCGGATGAACGTGGGAGAGATAATTGGCAATATCCGCGTCAACATCGCTCTGATTCTTTGTACAAGCCTCAGGAGTTGCAACGCCAACGTTACAGGTTCCGGGGATAGTAACATTCTGAAGTGTTACAGAATAGTTATCTAAGAATGATCTTGCAACGCTGAGTCCGTCATATGCGTCGGGATCATAAGTATCAAGAACGCCTTTAGCGTCATCAACTGAATCCTGAAGAGCGGAAATATCAACCTGCGAGCTAAGATTGAGATCAGAGGTTGCAAGCGCTGTAAGCGCGTCAGCCTCAGCCTGAATTGCAGAGTCATACGTAAGGTCGTACGTTACCCTGTCAGCTCTTGACTTAGCCAAATACGGATAAGTTGAAGAATTGCTAATCTTGGATACAAGAGCCTCTAAATCGGACTTAAGGAATCTGTGGTTTGAATCCTGCTGAGCGCAAGCAGCGTTCTGAATCGCCTGAATTGCCGCATCAATCGGTGCAAAGTTAGCAAGAGCTCTTAAAGCAAGATAGGTATCGTTAACGTTAGTTGCGTTAGTTGAAAGCGTTGAAGCGTCAGCAACATATCCGTTAGAAACTACTGCATTGAAAACGTTCTGAGCCGCTGTATAAGCAGAAGTAAACGGAGTCCATGTAGCGTTAGTCCAATACTTAGGAAGAGTAGGATCCTGCTCATCGGTATTTCCGTTATAGAAAGCAACGCGAGCGTTCGGCTTAGATGTATAATTAGAATCAGTCATATACATCTTTTCTCTAAGCGTATTATAAGTTGACGAATGGTCAGCGGGAGGACCGGCCTGTATTACTGCATTAAGATTAGTAACACCGCTTTGAATTCTACTTGCGTAATTAGCTGCCGTTGATTCCCAGTTGCTGGCGGTATATCCCGTCGTCGGGTCAAACTGGAGCGCTTCAACTTTAGCGATAATATCGTCAAGCTCATGGTCCGAATAAGGAGTCAAGGCCTCATGAGTGTCAAAATCGTCGAAATTACAGTTTAAAAGCGAAGCTGAGCTTTGGACTGTACTATTTACGTTTCTGTAGTCAATAACAAGGATATTATTAGCCCATGCGCCTTTTGAGCCGCCTGTTGATTCTGTGAAGAAATAGGCGTGATAATAATGAGTGATACCTTTTTGATCCCAGTTTTTATATGCCCATCCGACCTTAATATTCTGTAAGCCGTTATTCCAAGGCATATTTTCGCCTTTATATGTTACAACGTTTGCATACTGACGCCAAGTTTTTCTGAAATTACCGCTGAAAACATTAATTCCCGGGTCAATGTTTAAGCTGTGATCGTCACCGGATGCATCTGTAGTAGCAGCATCATAACCGGGTATTCTGTCAGTATTATTTGTCTGACGTGCCATTGCAGCTCCGAAATTAAGCTGATCAAACGGCATTACATCATTTTGGTCGGTTTTACTTGAAATCCAGTCATAGCTTCCCGTCCATACTTGGTTAAGGCCAAAATACTCATTATCCGTATGTGTATTTGTATTATTAGTCGGGTTAACTCCGCATATAGCCTTATTCGTACCGCCGTTATTACCCTTATTAGCCCAACCGAATACGACAGGGTAAGTCATAGTAGAGCCGTCATATAAGAAAACCATATTTTTAGGCATACCGAAAACAGTTATTAAAGCCTGTTCCTTATAACCGCCGAGAAGCTCGGGCGCAGAAGCGTAAACAATACCCTTTGTATAATCGGTATTTATAGCGGAGCCTATGGTCATATTGTACGGAGCAGCCGTCGCCGCGGTCCAAACTTTAAGATGATCTTGGTCAATAGCGGTTTCAAGAGCATTCGTTGCGCTAATAACCTGAGCTGACGTATAAACGGTTGAGCCGTAATAAGCGGCGTCATACATCTTAGCCGCCGTACAGTAAGCGTTATACGCTGCGCTCATTCCCGTATAAATTGACGCACCGTCGAATTTCTTCTGAAACTCCACAATCTGCGTCTTAAGAGCGGCGATCTCGCCGTCAGTTGCACTATCGGCAGCGGGTATGCTTGCAGCTCCGAACGGAAGCGTTGTCGCTAAAAGCATTATCGCTAAAACGATAGACAACATTCTTTTAGATATTTTCTTCATTGTCAATTTACCTCCTAAGTAAATTTTCTGTTAACGGACGTAAAAATAGAGACAATACGCCCATTAATTATTTTTATACAATTGCATATTAACATAGCTTTATATAATAGTCAATAGTTTTTGCAAAAAAAATTGAAAAAATTTTTACAAATTGTTCACAATTTAAAAGGCGATTATTAACGGAAAATGAAAAAAAATCGCCCAAAGTGTTAAATTGTGAAGAATTTTTTATGCCTTTTCGTCAATGATAAGGCGCTTAAGAGGCTTGACCGACATAAGAACGGTTACAACAAATACGGTAATTATTATCTCGGGAATCATAAACGAGCCGTTATAAATGAACGAGTAAATCGCCGCAAGAGAAAATCCCGAATACTTAGCGAGGATGTTTTTTCCCGTTTCGTTCGTCATAACCTCGGTAAAGAACCACTCCGCGTAGCTTCCCCACAGGATAACGCCCGAAAGGAAGTGAGCGACGAACCTTAAAAATACGGCAGTTCCACCGCCGAGGGCGATAGCAAGGGTATCGTTTTTAATCTTGCCCTTGAACATACCCGAAAGGCCGAGAACGGTAAAGGCAACGATATAATCAAGAAGCGCCATAGCTATCATCTTACCAACCGACGCCGCAACGTGCTCAGGGTCGTACATTCCCGCAAACGCCTGAGACATTGTTGCGCCGAGTATCATCTGGATAAGACTGAAAATAAGGCCTGAAAAAAGTCCCCACTTAATTCCGTACTTATAGCCTAATATTACAACGGGGACCATACCCGCGAGCGTTATAGCTCCGCCGTAGGGAAGCTGATAAACCTTAATCAGCGTAAGAATTACGCCGAGCGCGATAAGTACGCCGATTGTTGCGATTTTTTTAGTTTTTGAATTCATTTTATTTTCCTCCCATAAAAATAACCCCGTACACAAAGTACGGGGATGGTTTCAAAGCCTTCTGCGTTCGCATTACCGAACGAGTTAAAGGGTATAATCTCAGCCGCCTTGGCAGCACCCCTGACGTTTATGACAAGTATATATTACATCAAATTATATTCATTGTCAATATATTTAATATCTGAAATAATATCTGATATAATACCTTATTCTTGAATAAACGTTTTTACCTGAATAGGAAGACTTTTTGGTTGTTGTCTGCTTAGTCGTCTGTTTTTGCGTTGTTGTCTGTTTTTTTGTTGTGGTT
>CAMVRG010000018.1 GCA_947169815.1 uncultured Clostridia bacterium
CGACCTTGAGGGCTCCGCGTTCAACGCAGGCTCGGTTATCAAGTGGCTTCGCGACGAGCTCGAGCTTATCGCCTCCGCTCAGGAATGCGATATTTTCGCGGAGGAGGTTCCCGATACGAACGGACTTTACCTCGTCCCCGCGTTTACGGGACTTGGCGCTCCCTACTGGGATATGTATGCAAGAGGAATTATGGTAGGTATTACCCGTTCAATCAATAAGCGTCACGTATGCCGCGCCGTTCTTGAATCAATTACATATCAGATGACCGACCTTCTTGAAGCTATGATGAGCGACAGCGACATTATCCTTAAGGACCTCCGCGTTGACGGCGGCGCGTCGGTTTCAAATATTATGATGCAGATGCAGGCTGATATGACGGGCTGTCACGTTAACCGTCCGAAGAACAGAGAGGCTACCGCTCTCGGCGCCGCTTACCTTGCGGGTCTTGCAACGGGAGTATGGAAGAATCAGGCTGAAATTGAAGAGAACAGACAGGTTGATAAGATTTTCGTTCCCTCAATGCCCGCCGACCTCAGAAATAAAAAATATGCCGACTGGAAGCGCGCGGTTGAACGCTCACGCAACTGGGAAAGATAATAAAGCACGGGCGGTTTTTTAATCGTCCGTATTTTGACTTAAAAGGAGGATTATTTATGAAAAAGGTTTTAGCAAGCGTATTTGCACTTATTATGGCGATGACCTGCCTGCCGCTCACGGCAAGCGCAAGCCACCAAAGCTTAATGGACAAGTATTTCAACGGCGGAATACAGAAGCCGAAGACGCCGTATATTCAGCACAATATCTACGATTATAACTGGGATGAGGTTTTTCTCTGGTTCGACAAGAACGATGATTTCAATAATATCACAACTGACTGTCTTAAAGACCCCGAGGGATTCCTTAATGAATTCGGGCTTGAGGATTGCTGGATTATCGTGCAGGCGGACGCAAAAGTAGATGACGGTAACTGGCTCTATACCACAAGTTGGGACAGCCTTGATTATAACAACTGGGGCAATCTCGGTTTGTTCAACAATTACTGGCATATGTCTCCCGACTGGTACAACAGTAAAACCTTCCATGAAAACCTGATGTATGCACATTCATACAATTTTGACGAGCCGAATGAGAACGGCATTTTCAAGGGAACGGTAATAAAAAGCGTTAACGACGGTTACGATACGTATCACTTTGATATAACAAACCACACCTTCTCGTTCCGTTACCGTATCGGCGTTTACTGTCAGGAGTCTTCCACCTATGAGTGGCGCGGACCCGTTTTCTCCGAATGGTCGGACGTTGCAAGCATAGGCAAGAACGGAAACCAGCAAAAGCTGACAAAGAGCGCCAATCCCGCCGCTCCCGTGCTCTCTGATTTTACGGTAAACGCAGTAGGCAGCGAAAAATATCCGAATAATGAGTATTACGTGTTCCTCAACGTACCCGACAGTATTTACCAGGACGAGAAATACTACGTCGTATATGAGGACATCTTTGAGCCCATCAATATCCTGGTGCAGTACCGCGTAAACGGCGGTGCATGGAAAGAAGGCAGCATTGCCAACGGCTCATGGCTCAACAGCGGTTACCGATTATTGAGCTTAGACCCGGTTAAGAAAGGCGACAAGATTGAAGTGCGTATGCGCTTCAAAGAGGGCGGCCACGACGTTTACACATACTCGCCATGGTCAAACATAAAAACAGTTTATGCCGCTGTTACGGATTATAATTATAAAGAAACACCTGCTCCTGCTCCGAAGCCCGAGCCAGCTATTTCGACGCTCGACGGAACTCCGAGCGAAAATCAGGTAACGAAATTCATTACGGGACTTAAAAACGATGAGGACCCGAAGGGCGTTCTTTATTCAAAATTCCCCGCAAAGCAGTATAAGGTTACAAAGAATTCAAATACTCTTTCATGGAGCAAGGTTAAGGGTGCTAAATATTATATAGTTTACGGTAACAAGTGCGGCAGCGCTAACCGTTATCAGTATATAGCAAAAACAACCTCGACTAAATTCACTCATAAGAAGCTGAAAAAAGGCACTTATTATAAGTATCTCGTTTCCGCATTTGATGCAAGCGGAAAGCATATCGCCACTTCCCCGACTATGCACATTGTCACGAAGGGCGGAAAATACTGTAACTTCAAGAAGGTTACAACCAAGGCAAAGAAAAACAAGGTAACGCTTGCAAAAAAGGGAAAGACCTTCAAGCTCGGCGCCAAGGCTGTTAAAGAAAGCTCAAAACTCAAAGCGAATTCTCACAGACCCGTAAGATACGAAAGCACAAATAAAAAGATTGCAACCGTTGACTCCAAAGGCAAGATTACCGCTAAGAAAAAGGGTAGCTGCTATGTATATGCCTACGCGCAAAACGGCGTAAGCAGCAAAATAAAAGTAACGGTTAAAAAGTAAAAAGAAAGGAGTTGTCTCAGACAACTCCTTTTTTCTTAACCAAATGCGGTTTAAGCTCTTTTATTATGTGCATCGGAAGATACTGAGAGCTTTTCTTTTTCAGCCTGACAGCGCCGCTTTTCGTCAGTACCTCGGCTACAAACCTTGAGCAAAAGTATTCCTTCTTGAAGTTATGCGGAATACGCGCTATACAGAGCAGCGTTCCGAATACGGAATACTTAATCTCGCCCTTTCGCTCCTCAAATTTCTGAATTTCCTTTTTCAGCTTTAAAAAGGTTTCCTCGTTAACGTGAATATAAAAGCGAAGGCGGTTCGGCATAAGATATTTAGATTTCTTGTTTTCCCAGTTTTCCTTGATAAAGCCCTTGATATTAAAGGAGTAGAATTCCTTTTCCTCGGGGTCAAGGGAAATAGAAATATGGGTATACTCTCCGCTGCTTAAGGCAATCAGCTTACTGAAAGGGTCGCAGTATTTAGAGAGAAGAATAGTTACTTTTTTCAATTACATCATTCCTGTATCAAGATAAACACATTTTAGCACAAATTAAACGGTTAATCAACACAATAGTTTGTTAAAAATTTAACTTGATATATTATTTAATTATGGTATAATAATTTTATCAAATAAAATATTATTATAAAGGAGATTTTAACTATGCCAAAAGTAGTATGTCCCTGGAACTTAATTACTGATTTCGTAACCGACGCATTCGTAGGCTACGGTATTCCGAGAGACGAAGCTGAAATGTGTACCGACGTACTTCTTGAATCCGATAAAAGAGGAATCGAGAGCCACGGCTGCAACCGTTTTAAGCCCATCTATCTCGACAGAATTAAGGCGGGAATCCAGTCGCCTACGACTAATTTTGAAATCCTTAAGGAAACCGAAACTACCGCAGTTGTTGACGGTCATAACGGTATGGGCCAGGTAATCGGTACTAAGGCTATGCAGATGGCTATTGACAAGGCTAAGAAATACGGTATGGGTATGGTAGTTGTACGTAACTCCTGCCACTACGGTATCGCCGGCTATTATACCTCAATGGCTACCGAGCAGGGCTGTATCGGTATGACGGGAACGAACGCGCGTCCCTCAGTTGCTCCGACTCTCGGTACAGAGGGTATGTTCGGTACTAACCCGTTCACTCTCGGCGTTCCGTCGGACGAGGCTTTCGATTTCAACTTTGACTGCGCTACCTCGATTACCCAGAACGGTAAAATCGAATACTACGCAAGAATTGACGAGCCCGTTCATCCCGGTACAATTATCAATATCGACGGTACTCCCGTTGAGGGCGACGCAGGCGAGGCGCTCAAAAAAATCAGAGGCGGCACGGCTGCTCTTACAACACTCGGCGGTATCGGCGAGGCGCTCGGCGGATATAAGGGCTACGGCTTTGCTATGTTCGTAGAATTCCTTTCCTCCGTTCTTCAGGACGGCGAATACGGAAAGGCTCTCGACGGTAAAGACGAGGAAGGCAATATCAGACCTTACCACCTCGGTCATTTCTTTATCGCTATTGATACTAACCATTTCCTCGGCGAGGATATCTGCAGAAAGAAGACGGGCGATATCATCCGCAAAGTACGCGCTTCAAGAAAGGCACCCGATGCAGAGAGAATTTACATAGCAGGCGAAAAGGAATACGAAATCTGGAAGGAAAGAGAGCCTCACGGCGTTCCGATTAACGAATCAGTACAGGGTGAAATCAACGCTGTAAGAGATGAACTCGGTCTTGACTATACCTTCCCGTGGGAAGAGAATTACAAGCCCTATCCCGAAACAAAGAAGATTAAGTCTCATATCGAGAGATAATCAATACCCTAAGGAGATAAACTATGGATTACAGAAAAGAAAGCTTAAGACTTCACGGCGAATGGAAAGGCAAGGTTGAGGTTATCGCCCGCGCTAAGGTTGATAATAAAGACGCCCTTTCGCTCGCATATACCCCCGGCGTTGCCGAGCCCTGTCTCGCAATCCAGGAGGATTACAAAAAGAGCTGGGAGCTTACCCGCCGCTGGAATATGGTTGCCGTTATTACCGACGGTACCGCAGTTCTCGGTCTCGGCGATATCGGTCCCGAGGCAGGTATGCCCGTAATGGAGGGTAAATGCGTACTTTTTAAGGAGTTCGGCGGCGTTGACGCCTTCCCCCTCTGCGTAAGAACTAAGGACGTTGACGAAATCGTTAATATCATTTATATGATAAGCGGCTCCTTCGGCGGCGTTAACCTTGAGGATATTGCCGCTCCCCGCTGCTTCGAGATTGAAAAGAAGCTCAAGGAAAAATGCGATATTCCGATTTTCCACGACGACCAGCACGGTACCGCAGTAGTTACTTCAGCTGCTCTTATCAACGCTATGAAGCTTACGGGAAGAACTCTCGGCGAATGTAAGGCTGTTATTAACGGCTCAGGTTCTGCAGGCGTTGCTATCGCTAAGCTTCTTATGTCTCTCGGACTTAAGGACGTTATCCTTTGCGACAGAACGGGCGCAATCTACGAGGGAAGAGATAACCTCAACCCCTTCAAGGAAGAAATCGCCAAGGTTACAAACAGAGGAATGGTTAAGGGCGGCCTTGCAGAGGCTATGAAGGGAACGGATATCTTTATCGGCGTTTCCGCTCCCGGTATCGTTTCTCAGGAAATGATTAAGTCAATGAACCCCGACCCGATTGTTCTTCCTATGGCTAACCCGACTCCCGAGATTATGCCCGAGGAGGCGAAGGCTGCAGGCGCTGCAATCGTCGGCACGGGCCGTTCAGACTTTCCGAACCAGATTAACAACGTACTTGCATTCCCCGGTATCTTCAGAGGTACTCTCGATACCCGCGCAAGCGATATCAACGAGGAAATGAAGATTGCTGCTGCTTACGCAATCGCGTCTCTTGTAAGCGACGAGGAGCTTTCCCCCGATTATATTATTCCTCACGCTTTCGACCCGAGAATCAAGGATACCGTTGCGGCGGCTGTTGCCGAAGCAGCGCGTAAATCAGGCGTAGCAAGAATCTGACATTACTTATAATATATAATATACAGGCGTTGCTCTTGCGGCGCCTGTTATTTTACGAGTTAATGAACAATCGTCTATTATCTTGTCAATGGAAAAGTCGAAATTTTGTGTAATGGTAACAAAAGTTACAATTTTGTTACAAAATGGTTGTGACAATCTGCCATAGATTACAGATAACCTCATTTGTTATAATTCATAGCACCGAAACGGAAAGCCGTTTCAGAAAGGAAAGTGCTATGACTAAAAAGAAAAAGTTAGTATTATTACCGCTCGTACTTGTATTCACCGCACTTATATCATTAATAACACCTATTAACGCTTACGCTGAAGGCGAGATTTATGAGCCGAGACTTACCGCTCCCGACTCCTCAATCCCCTACTATTCATCAGAGCTTAACAGATATTTCCAGACGGGAACTCCTATGCCTAACTGCGTTGCATACGCTTACGGAAGAATTTATGAGATGAACGGCGAGGCGCCGCTTCTCACTCACGGAAGCGCGGGCGACTGGTACGGTATGAATATAAGAAACGGTTACTATGCTTACGGCTCAGAGCCTAAGCTCGGCGCGGTTGCGTGCTGGAGCCGCCACGTTGCAATCGTTGAGGCAGTAAACGACGACGGAAGCGTTACGATTTCCGAGTCCCACTGGGGCGGAACGTATTTCGACGTAAGAACTTACAGCGATATGAGCTCCCATTACGGTCAGACCTTCTACGGTTATATTTATGCCTATAACGACGGCGTATCAAAGGAGCTTGAAAATAAGCTTATAAACGCGACTAAATACAATAACGAGCAGTATATGACTCCTTCGATTAACGACGACAGCGAGACATATGAGGTAAAGAATTTCGGTATTACGGATACTATTAAATCTACTAACAGCATTGACGAGCTGCTCTGCAGGTAAAACAATTAACAAAACCGCTATTAAAGCGGTTTTGTTTTTTGTATAAATTCACATTTTTATAATTATTTATTTTATTTGAGCGGATATTTTGTTATAATAGGCTTAACAAACTTAAGGAGGTAGCTTATGGGAGGATTTTTCGGAGTAGCTTCTAATGAGGACTGCGTTTTCGATTTGTTTTTCGGCGTCGACTATCACTCTCATCTCGGTACAAGACGTGCGGGTCTTGCCGTATATGACGAGGAGGACGGCTTTGAAAAGGCGATACATAATATTGAAAACTCGCCGTTCAGAACGAAGTTCACAAAAGAATCTACAAGTATGCACGGATGTATGGGAATAGGCTGTATCAGCGACTTTGAGGCTCAGCCGATTCTCGTTCGCTCTCATCACGGCACTTACGCTATCGTAACCGTAGGAAAGATTAACAATAACGAGGAAATTGTTGAGAAAATAGTTAAGGACAAGGCTCACTTTTTTGAAATGCAGGGCGGCGGAATTAACCAGACTGAGTTAGTTGCGGCAATTATTAACCAGAAGGATAATTTCATCGACGGAATAAAACACGCCCAGAATATAATCGACGGCTCAATAAGTATGCTTATCCTCACTAAAAAAGGAATTTACGCCGCGAGAGACAAGAGAGGAAGAACTCCGATCTCGGTAGGTCAGAAAGAAGGAAGCTGCTGCGCCTCGTTTGAGAGCTTTGCTTATCTTAATCTCGGTTACTCTCCCGTCAGGGAGCTTAAGGCGGGCGAAATCTGCGTCGTTACAAGCGACGGTATCAAAACGCTTGTTGACGGAACAGACGATATGAAAATCTGTACCTTCCTCTGGGTATATTACGGTTATCCGTCGTCAATGTACGAGGGGCTCAGCGTTGAGAGAATGAGATACAGATGCGGTCAGGCAATAGCAAGAAGGGATAATGTAAAGCCCGATGTTGTCGCAGGCGTTCCCGATTCGGGAGTCGCGCACGCAATCGGCTATGCAAACGAGTCAGGCATAGCGTATTCAAGACCGTTTGTAAAGTATACGACGAACTGGCCGCGACCCGTTAAGCCGCCCCATCAGGACAAAAGAAATCTTATAGCAAAAATGAAGCTTCTCCCCATTAAAAACCTTATTGAGGGAAAAAGCCTTCTTATGATAGACGATTCAATAGTAAGAGGAACACAGCTGAGAGAAACTACGGAATATCTCTTTGCAAGCGGAGCAACACAGGTACATATCCGCCCCGCCTGTCCCCCTCTTTTCTACGGCTGTAAATACCTCAACTTCTCACGCTCAACCTCCGAAATGGAGCTTATCACAAGGCGCGTGATTCAGAAGCTTGAGGGCGACGCTTACGATGAAGAAACCGTAAAGGAATATATTGACCCTGACGGAGAAAAGTACGCGGCAATGAACGAGGAAATCCGCAAAGAGCTCAAGTTCACAACGCTGCGCTATCAGCGGCTTGACGATATGCTTGCCGCAACGCATCTTGACCCCGACAAACTCTGCACCTACTGCTGGGACGGAAGAGAATAAAAAAAACCGAGGAAATCCTCGGTTTTTTTATTATTCGTTTTCCTTCGCCTCTTTTTCAGCTCTGAGTCTTTCAGCTACGAGAGCCTCCTCAAAGGTCTGAATCTTGAAGCCGTTTTCGTCCATATCCTGTTTATCGGTCAGGAGCTCAACAGCGTCAACAATAGCCCAAACATAAGCGGCTATAAAGCCGAGTCCTACGAAAAGAGAACCGATAACGGCAATTAAAAGCTGAGTTAATCCCTTATTCTTGTGTCCGAGATAGAAGTTGTGAATACCGAACGGGCCGAGGGTTACTGCTAAAATAACAGCCGCGTACTTTCTCTTGGGCTTATAGCCCTGAGGATAATCTCTTCTCGCTACGGGCGCAACGGGGGGTGCACCGTAAAACGGCGCCTGCTGATAGGGATTTTGCTGAAAAGCGTTAGGCTGGGGAGCTACGGGCGGAACGGGCGCATAATATGTCTGCTGAGGTGCCTGTTCGGGCGCCTGAGGCGCAACGGGTTCAGCCTGCGGCTCTTCTACGGGAGGCTGGGGAGCTGCGGCAGCTTCGTTTACGCAGTTGCAAACCTCTCCTTCTTCAAGCGGTCTTCCGCAATTAGGACAATTCATAAGTTTTACCTCCAATTTCATTTTATACTTTATTATAAGTTCCGTTTTAATTTAAAGTCAATAGTTTTTTCTTAAATTGTTATAATTCTTTGATTTTTCTTAATATGTGTTGAAATAAATATTTTTAAAGATTATAATATTTACAACTAATTTTAAAGAGGTGTCCTATGAATAAGTTTATGGACGGGGATTTTTTACTTGACAGCGAGTGCGCGAAAAAGCTTTTCCACGAGTTTGCCGAAAGTATGCCGATTTGCGATTACCACTGTCATTTAAGCCCGAAAGAAATACATGAAAACAAACAGCCCTCCGATATTTCGGCGCTCTGGCTTTCGGGCGACCACTATAAATGGAGAGCTATGCGCTCGGCGGGAACTGACGAAAAATACTGTACGGGCGACGCCTCGCCTGAGGAAAAGTTTGGCGCGTTTGCAAAAACGCTTCAGTACAGTATCGGAAATCCGCTTTACCACTGGGCTCACCTTGAGCTTCAGAGATACTTCAATATTGATACCCCGCTGAATGAAAAAACGGCAAAGGAGATATATGAGCGCGCCAACAAGGCGATATCAGGCGGCGATTTCAGGCCTCAGACGCTCATAGAAAAATCAAAAGTTAAATATGTCTGCACAACCGACGACCCGATTGACTCGCTTGAATACCATAAGCTGTTAGCTGAAAAGGATTTACCCTTTAAGGTACTTCCCTCCTTCCGTCCCGATAAGGCGCTCAACATAAATCTCAGCGGCTTTTCGGATTACATCGCAGAGCTCGGAAAAGCAGCCGAAACCGAAATCAAAAGCGTAAGCGACGTATGCGACGCGCTCGGTAAAAGAGCGGATTATTTTAACGCTGTCGGATGTAAGGTTTCTGACCAGGCGTTTGACTACGTTCCCTTTGAAGCGTCGGACGACGGTGAGCTTGAGGAAATCTTCGCAAAGGGAATGAGCGGAGAAATGCTTACACAAAAGGAAACGGATAAATACCGTACCGCCGTTATGCTGTCCCTCGGTAGGAAATACAGCGAGCTCGGGTGGGTTATGGAAATACATATCGGCGCTATGAGAAACAATAACTCAAGACAGTTTAACCTTCTCGGAGCCGATACGGGTTACGACAGCGTAGGCGACTGCGAAATTGCAAAGCCGCTCTCACGTTTTCTCGACTCGCTCGATTATACGGGGGCGCTCCCCAAAACGATACTTTTCAACCTTAACGATAAGGACAATACCGTTCTTGCGACAATGCTCGGTAATTTCCAGAGTTGCGAGGCTGAAAGCAAAATCCAGTTCGGCCCCGCGTGGTGGTTCCTTGATACAATGGACGGTATGACCGCTCAGCTTAAGGCGCTCGGAAACCTCGGCGTTCTCGGAAAATTCGTCGGAATGGAAACGGACAGCCGCTCCTTTACCTCATACGCGCGCCACGAGTATTTCAGACGTATACTTTGCAGGCTTATCGGTTCATGGATTGAAGAGGGTATGTACGCTTACGACGAGGAGATTGTAAAAGAAATAATTGAGGGCGTCTGTTATAAAAACGCCGTTAAATATTTCGGTTTTGAATAAATGAAAGGGTTATTTTCGTTTGTAAAAACTAAAGAGCCGCATGGCAAAAATTGTAAAAAATAATATAATTGACTATTATTCTGCTATATATTATACTAATAGTGAGGATAACCACTCACAACTATTTTTTAAGGAGGAAAATTTATGAAAAAAGCATTATCACTTATTTTATCGTTAGTTATGCTTTTAAGCGTAACTGCAGGCTTAAGCTTCAACGCTTATGCAGGTGAAATAACCAAGGTGGACATCACCTTGCCTGACGCTCTTACGCCCGTTGCAGGAACTACTGCAAACTCGTACGACCTCAGCACTATTACCGTTTCAAGAGAAGGAAGCGACCTTTTTAACGGCTATGCTCTCAACACTTCCGCAACTGCATATCAGGTTAAAAGCGGCTCTTCATGGATTTCCGTTTCCCCTACCGATACATTTGAGGTAGGCAAAACGTACCGTGTGAAAATCGCTTGCGGAGCAAACGGAAATAATGATACGCACTCAGATAACGTATCATGCACTATCAACGGCGTCGCTCTCTCAAAGGAAACCGGCGAAATAGATTCTACCGCTGATTTCTTCTATCTTAACGGTACGAAAAGATACGCTTATGCTTACTATTACTACGGAATGTTAACGGCTGAAATCAGTACCGTTACAATTACGGGCGCTCCCGAAGCCGAACTTGGCAAGGACGTTGTAATTAATCCTTACGCTTATAAAATTGACAGCAATCTTGAATTCACAAATATTGCTATCGAGGCTAAGGACGGTACAACATGGAAAACCGCAACTAAATACGAATGTAACACCAAATACAGATTCGTTATCGACATTAAAACAGCTGCGGGCTATTATCTCAAGAACAACTTCTCGGCTACGGTTAAAACCGATATCGCTAACAGATATGCTAATAAAACCGAGATTAAGGACGGCGGAAAAGCAGGTACTATCTATTGCGAATTCCCCAACGTCCCCGTAGCTCACACCTACGGAACTGAGGGTGACGCACGCTTTACCTGTACGGTTTGTGATAAGGTTGACGAAGAGCTTAAGGCGAAATATGCTCCGGCATTACTTGCTAATCCTCTCAGCGTAAAGGGCAAGACCGTTAAGGTTAAGAAGGCAACCGTTAAGAAAAAGAATGTTGCTATCAAGCGCTCAAAGGCTATTACAGTAAAGAACGCTCAGGGTAAGGTTACTTACACCAAGAAGAGCGGTAACAAGAAAATTGTTATCAATAAGAAAACCGGTAAGATTACAGTTAAGAAGGGCTTAAAGAAGGGCACCTATAAGGTTAAGGTCGTAGTTAAGGCTGCAGGAAACGAAAGCTACAAGGCTGCTAAAAAGACCGCTACCGTAAAGATTGTAGTTAAATAATTATTCAAAAAAACACGGAGCAACGCTCCGTGTTTTTTTTATTTTGTTTATTTATGCTTTAAATACGTCATCGTAGCGCTTTGCCCACGCCTGAACCGCATAGCGGCTGTAACGCTTAGGGAAAGTTTTGTTAACCGCCGCCAGAACAGCCATACTCTTTCCGAGATTAAGGAATAAGCCCGTCAGCTTTTTATCCTTAATCATTGCCTTACCCTTTGTGATAAGCTCTGCGTTGATGTCCATAATCGGACCGCCCGGCTCATCGGATACGGAAAGGTCGTTAATTGTAATAATCTTGTTTTCAAACATATAGTCAAGCTGTTCGGGCTTAATCTTGCCAAGCATAAGCTTAACAAGCGCAAGAGAAGCAAGGCCGAAGCCGATTTTAGTCTGATAATTGTATTCGTAATCCCAAAGCGTTTCCGCGCTGTAGGTTTCCGTCTTATCGTTAATAATTGTTTCAGCAAGCATTTTAGCCGCCCTGAATGAATTTGCAATACCGGAGCCGATAATCGGTACCGTCATAAACGCGCTGTCGCCGATTGCCGCATAACCGTCAGCCACCATAACGGCAATGGTTTGCCTTACGGGGATTGTTACCATCTGACCGCCGCGGATAACCTGAGTGCCGAGTATCGGGTTTTCCTTGCGGAATGCCTCTGCTCTTTCAAGCGCCTCTTCCTTTGTGAATTCTTCAAAATCGCCTATAAGCAGGTCGCTGTAGGTTTCGTCGTCAGCAACCCACGCAATACCGAAAACGCCCTTGGGAAGCATATAAACCTTGTATTTATCCATACATTCGTTGCTGTCCGTACGGTTGTAAAACGCCCTGTAAACGGTGAATTTTTCCATTTTTTTCATTTCAGCCTGAACGCCGCAGCATTCGGGAAGTCCCTTGCGCACAGGGCTTTCGCAGCCGCAGGAATCAATAACCAAATCGCCGAGTATGTCGCCCTTGTCGGTCTTAATGCCGATAACCCTGTCGCCCGCCATAACGGGACCGAGGATTTCCGTGCTGTAAACGAATTTCACGCCCGCCTTTTCTGCGTCGTCAATAATAAGGTCGTAAATATCCTTACGCTCCATTTTTATATCCGTTCCGCGAGCCTCGTCAATATCGTTGCGAAGAGTAACTCTGCCGGCAGGGGGGCAAAAGCTCATGTTGTGCATGGGCAGAATTTTATCCTCGGGAACGGAAAGCCCAACCTCTGCAAGGGATTTGGAATTAAAGATATCCGCCCAGTCGTATCCCATGTTTTCGCGGGTCTTCTTTTCGTAAACGGTTACGTCAAAGCCCGCCTCCGCAAGCTTTGCGGCGCAGGTAATTCCGCCGTGTCCGCCGCCCGCTACAATGATTTTCTTAGCCAAAAGACATCATCCTTTCAAAAAAATATAATTATCAAATATAATTATACCACACTTGTCTAAAAAGTAAAAGCCTATTATTAAAAAAACCGACGCTCAGTTAAAAGCGTCGGCGTAAACATATCATATTTCAGGCTTAAAGGACGGCATAAGCTGTAATTTAAACTGATTGACTTTGTGAAGATAATCAATTCTCTCCTTAGTATTTTCGTCGTCAATCTCGCCCGTTCTTATATATCTGTCGAGTACGGCATAGGTAAAGCCGAGGTTATCCTCGTCGGTTTTTCCGCAGAGTCCGTCGGACGGCACCTTATTAATCAGAATATCGGGAAGTCCGAGAAGGGCGCCGATTTCCTTCATTTCGGCAACCGTTATATTTGAGCAAGGGGAAAAATCGCCTACTGAATCTCCGTAGCGCGTTGAATAGCCTACCCAGTCTTCGGAAAGGTTACAGGTATTCGCAACTCTTCCGTTATGGCTCTGGGATACGGCGTAAAGCACGGACATACGGATTCTCGGCGGAAGGTTTACCCTGCTCTGGTCGGACAGCTCAAAGGGTATGTTCTTCGTAACGCCGTCAACCGCGTCCTTAATATTAATAACGTAATGCTTAATTTTGAGATGCTCAACGAGAAGCTTTGCCATATCTATATCGCTTTGCTCGCCGCAGGGCATAAGCACGCCTATTACCCTGTCGCGTCCGAGCGCCTCAACGCAGAGCGCGGCAACAATCGAGGAGTCCTTACCGCCCGAGATACCCACTACTGCGTTACAGCCCTTACCGTTTTTCTCAAAAAACCCGCGTATCCAATTTACGCACTCATTTTTAACCTTTAATGCGTCAAACATAGTTTTCTCCTACTGTTCACAACCATTTTTACCATTTAAAAATTTTACTTTAGATATAATTACTTTCACACTGTTTGGATAATCATTCCAGTCGAAATATAAAATATAATAATCTCTGTCCAAACCTAACGATGAATAATAAAACTCATGTTTTTGTTTTTTTAAATCCAAACTATTATTTGCAAATACACTAACAACAGCTCGTCGGCTTGATAAATCATAGACCGAATATGTGTTTGTCGCGCCGTTGACAACGGTTTCATTAGCCCAAACTGTATCGTCATTTAATAAATTGTTCTTAAGATATTCACAAACAGGTGCAAGCAGATTTTTATACTCTTCTATATGTTTTTCATATAAATAACTATATCTTTTATCTGTTCCGGTCTTAAGTTCACTATCATTAATGTATCCGTTAATATACTTTCCTGAGATAGAACAATACGGGTCATAAATCTTATAATTTAGCTTTAGAATTTGTTTTAGATGAGTTGTGTTTCTGTTAATGAAATTGTAATTTGCATTATCCTTTGCATTTAATAGTTCAAACAAAGCGCTTCTACAAAGCCAATTATTGAATTGTGCGGTAAGCTTAGTTACTTTTTCACCAGAAAAACAAAAAGTTTTTTCTTCAATAAAACGCAAGCTTTTTTCAATCTTCGGAACATGATATCTGAAATTTGTATGTGTGCTAAAATAATGAGCAGGGATGAAGAATCCATCATTTATAAACGATATTTTATCTTCGTTAATAAACACTGTTCGTTCACCAATTATTTCAAATAGTTTCCACTCTAATTTGCAATCATTTATTCCCGAGTGAACACAACTAATACCTTCAATGCCAAATAGCTCGCATAATGAATCTTTTGAAATTGCGCCGCGAGAGAAACGAGAAGAAATAATTGAATGTTTAAAATTCCGAAAAAGAATTTTTTCAAAACCTTTTATTTCATGGCGTTTACAATACTCGCAAATAAACATTTCATCTAAATTGCCGTATGTCAATACTATTCTTTTATCAAGTTCATATTCTTCAACAAGCGAATCAAATTCTTCTTGCGTTAAATGTTTTTTCTTTTTAAGGTCCTTATTATTAATTCCATTTATGTCTGAAGTTAATACAAAAGAATTTAAATCTAATGGCAAAAACCTATTATATTCCATTTTAGAATCAGGTTTATATATTGAAATTGAAAGCAAATCATCGTTTTTTGCAGAAAGCCCATTTGTTTCAACATCTAGAACCAAGTATTTTGACTTGTCAATGCTGGGTTTATCAAAAGAAATTCCAACAATCGAGGTTGATTTATCATAATTATATATCCACTCGCCTGTATCTAAATCAATAAAGTTTGACAACCTTATATATGATATATAATTATTGCCATATTCATTATTCTTTGTCTGTTTATCTAACTTAAATGAAATATCATAAAATCTTCCGTAATCCGTCTTTTTTAGTAAATTGTGTTTTTGAAGAAACTGAATTATCCTTTTGTGAGCTTCAATATCATCAAAACACAAGTAAAAACATACTACACAACTATCTCCGTATGGGTGTAAATCATATGAAATAGGATTTGAGTGTTTACAATTTTTAATAGCTTTTTCTTCAATTGCTGATTTACAAATATGGATTACTTGGTCAATGTCAGTATTTTTATCAAAAAACAACATCCATTTCCCTGTTTTATCTTCGTCATAAATATAATCTTCCGTACTATAGTAAATCCAATAAAAGTCCTCAACGATTTTCAATATCTAACTCCTAAGTATGTCGTTTAACAACTTATAAAACATAACAAATCCATTTTATTTAAGCAGCAGTTCAATCGACTCTTCAAGAAGGTCGAAGAAATGCTCAACAATTCTTTTATCCTCGTCGTTTCCTCTTACGCACATTGAAAGAGTAAGCTCTTTTCTCATTGAGGTTGCTGAAAGAAGAACGTAGGGCTTGTATTTTACCGCGCCGCTCATAAAGCCGTCGGTTGGCTCGTGTCCCTCAAGGGCGAGCTTATCAACCTCAAGAATACCGATATTACTCATAGCGAGAAGCGGATTCGCATAGCCTACCTTGATTATTTCCTCGCTCGCGGCGTGGGGCATAATCTTATATCCGAGAGAGAGAAGCGGAAGACCGTGAAGCCCCATAAATCTATCCTGCTTAAACTGATTTGAAGAGCGTACAACATATTCAAGCGTCTCAAATATATCGTCGCCGCGCTTCGGAATTTTACACTGCATCCACGCGGTCTGATTCGTAACGCCCTGGTCGGAATTATCCTTGATATGACGTCTTAAATCTATCGCGCAGGAGATTGACACGCTGTCGTTAGGGTCAAACATAGCAAGCTCATAAAGCGCGTAAAAATACGCCGTGAGGAGCATATCGTTAATTGTAGCGCCTCTCTTTTTACCCGCCGCGCGAATTTCGTCAAACTTCTGAGCCGAGAGCTTTCTTCTTGCTATAAACGACTTGTCGCGGATATTGTCGGGGGTAAGCGGAAAGCCGTGCTTGTCGGGAGTATTGACGTTTTTATATAGGTTTTTCGCCATCTTGCGTTCGCCCGCGGTAAAGTCCTCGTATACCGCCTCATAAGAGCGCGTTCCCGTTCTTAAATCTATCGGGCTTACAGCGCCCTCAAGGTATTCGTTATAGTTTTTGCACAGCGCCTTCATAAAATACTTAAGGTCGCCGCCGTCCATACACATATGGTTTTCAACTACTAAAAGAACCGATTTTCCGCCGTGGTTAAGAACCTCGACTTTCATCTGAATATCGGCGTCGGGTGGAATGTACTGAACGAGGAAATCGTTTATTTCCCTGTCAAGCTCCTCCTCGGCTACCTCCTTAACGGTAAGCACATCGTCGATAGTATAATCCTTCACCGTCCAGTAGGGGTGAATTTTATTATCCGTAAAGGACGAGTGTAAAACGGGCGCCTTTTCAAAAAAGCATATTAATACCGTTTTAAGCGCGTCAATATTTATTTCAAAGTCATAGTGAAGCTCAACGTGAACCATTCTGTCGTTGAAATCACGGAAGAGATAATGCATTTTATCCCAGAGTTCAGCGTTTAATTTTCGTTCCATGTATCAGCCACCTCCAGACCTGAAAGTTTATTCTTACCTATTGCAAACAGAATTATAATTAAGTCGATAACAAGCGAAAGCGGTATAAATATCCACGCATATCGCCACGCGATAAGACCGGCAGCGCCGATAATAATAAATACGAATACCGATATTACTGGGATATATAAAAGCCAGTAGAATATCGCGAGGCGGTGTTTATGCGTAGTACAGAATACCGCGTCGCAAAGGAACATCGCAATAAGCGAGAACATAAGAATAAGCCAGCTTCCCTGAATATCCGTAAGCGCTACTACAAGAATAAACGCCGCAACGCCGAATACTATTACCGCCCCCATAAGACAGGCGCGCGCAAAAATATGAAAGATTTTTTTCATAGCCGAGAAGGACTGAACACCAAGCGAAAGAAGATATACAACCCAGAGAAGAACGCCGTCGACTACGATAGCCCAGGTCATATTCCACATCTTCGTTGCAAAGCTTACTCCGAGAAAGATTACAACTACCGCAAGAAGGTATATCGCCGAGCCGATTACGTTGAGAATTATATTTCTCTTTCTGTTCATAGCGGCGGTTTCTTTTTTATAAAATTCCGCATAGCTTTCAGATAAATCGGGGTATTCGCTGACTACAAGGTCGTCTATAACCTTTCTGTCCCTGAGCCCTCTTGAGCTTATTTCATTTGCCCTTGCGGTCATTTCCTCAAGGACCTTTCTTTTGTACCTGTAAAGAAGCTTATCGCCCGGCTTGTCGGGCAGCTCTTTATTGATATAGCTTATATAGTTTTCCATAGGCACCTCCCGTTAATATCCTAAATCTTCGTTTACGATTATTACCTTAATTCTGTCTTTATGTCTCTGTTTTGCCGATACTACATAGTTACAGCAGATTCTTGTATCAGCCGCGCACCCGTCGCACATAAACGGGTTTTCCTTAGTGAGCGATACGCATTTTCCGAGTTTTGAGCAGGCTGAGGGAATATTCAGCCTCTCGCAGTTTTTAGGCGAAGCAATTTCCTTAACGCGCCTGATTGCCGCGTCAATATCGGGAACTATCTTATTTTTCCCTACAACCATTACAACCTGCTTTGGGCCGTAAACTATACACGCAACGCGGTTTGAATTTCCGTCAACATTATACAGCTCTCCGCGCTCGGTCACGGCGTTTGACGAGGTTAAATATGTATCGCAGCCGAACGCCTTTATATATGCCTCGCGTACAGCCTCGCCCTCATATTTTGAACGGTCGATATAATCGTAGTCGCCGTTTGATATAAGCTCGTAAATACCGCACTCGCCGAGGGTTACCGAGCCGCCGTGAGATACGCTTTCGCCCTTATTAATAAGCGATTTGACTATCGGAAGAACGTCGTTTTTAGTTTCCGCATAAAACGCCTTTATTCCGTTTTTTTCAAGGTTTGTCATAGTAGTTTCAATATACTTTTCCATACCTACCTCCAGTATTTTCTGTCAAGACTTCTGTACTGAACCGCCTCAGCGATATGGGCTACCCCGATTATTTCGCTTCCCTCAAGGTCGGCTATCGTCCGCGCGACTCTCAGTATTTTATCGTACGCTCTCGCCGAAAGCCCCATAGACTCAAAGCTCGCCTTGAGCATTGCGTCGGCGTCCTCGCTGAGAATACAGAACTGACGGGTTGCCCTCGGGGTCATATTCGCGTTACAGGTAATATCAGTTCCCTTAAATCTCTCGCGCTGAATTTCACGCGCCTTGTTTACGCGTTTTCTTATCTCGCAGCTCGGCTCCTCCTTCTGCTTGCCCGAAAGCTTATCGTAATCAATATTCTGCATTTCGATATGAATATCAATTCTGTCAAGAAGCGGTCCCGAGGTTTTATCGCGGTAACGCTTTTTGGCAGCTTCGGAGCAGGTACATTCTCTCGTCGGGTGGCCGAGATAACCGCACGGGCAGGGATTCATAGCCGCTACGACCATAATTCTTGACGGGAAGGTTACCGTTGACGCCGCCCTCGTTATCGTTATTTTTCCGTCCTCAAGGGGCTGTCTCAGCGATTCCTTCGCTCTTCGGTCAAATTCGGGGAATTCGTCCATAAACAGTACGCCGTTATGCGCGAGCGAGATTTCGCCCGGCTTAGGGCTCGCGCCTCCGCCCGTAAGTCCCTGCGCCGAAATTGTATGGTGGGGACTGCGGAAGGGACGCTTCGCGATAAGCCTTGCGTTTTCGGGAAGCTCGCCCGCTACCGAATATATTTTCGTCGTTTCAATTTTCTCGTCAAAGGTCATTTCGGGAAGGATTGAGCCTATTCGCTTTGCGAGCATTGATTTACCCGTACCCGGGGTTCCTATCATAAGACAGTTATGGCCGCCCGCCGCCGCAATCTCAAGCGCTCTTTTAGCCTCGCTCTGTCCCTTGACGTCACAGAAATCAAGCTCGTCGCTTATTATCTCGTTTTCCTCAAGCTCTCTGAATACGGGCGAAATAAGCTTAAAGCCCGTAAGATGAGCAATTACCTCTTTAATATTTTTTACGGGAAGGACGTCGATTCCCTCTACGACCGAGCCCTCGACCGCGTTTTTATCGGGAACGAAAATCGCACTGCTTCCGCTTTCCTTAGCCTGAATAACCATAGGAAGAACG
>CAMVRG010000019.1 GCA_947169815.1 uncultured Clostridia bacterium
GAGGTTTTCCGTACCCGTAGTATTACCGTTTGTTGTTGTAAGAGCGCCGTAGGTTTTACCGTTTTTAGTCATAAAGTACGGCGCGGAGTTAGCGAAAAGAGTTACCCTTAAATCGGGGTTAAGTCTGTTTGCGATTGAAAGACAGTTCATAGCGCCCGGGTCGTTATTCCAGTCGTAAGTTCCGTTACTCTTCATAAAGCAATGAGTTCTCGCGTCGGCAACATAGAGGTCGTAATCCTTCTGGTCCTCGCTGCCGGCGCCGAGATTGTAACGGTAAATATTAAGCCCTATTCCGTTATCCTTTGAGTAGAGAAGCGAGAGGATATCCTCAGCGTTTTCCCACTCGCCGACGTACTGCGACCACCACGCCGCCGAAGCGCCGAAGCCGTCGATAGTCTGATACTGAGTATTTACGTCAAAGGTCGTCTCTCTGTTATCAAGAGCCGGAGCATCAAGAATTCTGTTAATTCTTACAAGGTCCCTCGCGTTAATTACGCCGTCGCAGTCGAGGTCGGCTCTTCCGTCGTAATTAGACTGAGAGAATTTTGTATTGCCCGCCGTTGCGCTTACAGCCGAGTCGAATACCGACCTTACGCTAAGAGCACTTTCAAAAAGATTTGTAGCTCCGCAGCGGGTACATTCGTAGTTAACCGTTAAGCCGTTAGCGCCGCGGTATCGGTAAACGTGACCGAGCGCGGGGGTAAAGTTCGATTTAACGCTCTCCGCGTCGCAGAAGGGGCAGGAATAAAGGTCGTATCCCTCTTCAGTACAGGTCGGAGCGACGGTAGTTGTAGTATATGCGTGCGCGTCGTTAAGACACCAGTATTTCCAGTTATAGCCCTTGTTCTGATGAACTTTGACGAAGCTGTAAACGCCCGTGCTCTTTCCGCCGACTCCGAGGAACTGAGCCCAGCCGCCCTCGCCGTTTCCGAAGGCGTCGTCGCCGACGGTTACGTTTTCGCTGAATATCTTTATATAGTTAAAGCCTGTATTCCAGAAGGCGTGGTCGTCGATATATCGGGTGTTTGCTGGAAGGTCAATCCAGAAGGTCGTTCCCGAACAGTTATTAAACGCCCAGGGATAGATATGAAGCTCGTCGTTTCCCTGAGTAAAGCGAATCTGGTCTATGCTCGTGTCGTTTGCAAAGGCGTAGTTCCATATCTGATTGAGCATACTGTCAAACTGAACGCTTCCGAGATTTGAACACTCGGCGAACGCGCCCCAGCCGATAGCGTAGATATTTGTAAAATCAACCGAGGTTATTGCAGTCCTGCCCTGAAAGGCGGTAGTGCTTATCGAGGTTTTTGCGTCGGTAGTGCTGAAATCAACTGTATTTACGCCGCCCGTGAAAGCCTGCCACGGCTGAGAGCCGTTTTCATAGCCTTTCATATCGCCCGAGCCCGTAAAATAAAGCCTGAAATTATTGTAATCGTAGTTCCAGGTAAGATTCTGAGAGGAATAGGTATTATCCGAGCATACTCCGCTGAGCTGGCTCGTTCTGTAAACTGTATAGCCGCCCGCGGAATTAATATCCGTATTGTCGGTAATTACCGCCTTAAGCGAGGAGCAGCCCGAAAGGGTGTTGCTCTCAAAGCCCGTATACGGGTTACCCATTCTTATTACCTCAAGCGAGGAGCAGCCCTCGAAAAACCAGTCGGGAACAGTTCCCGTAGTCCACCATTTATCGCCGAGATTTGCGCACATAAGCGAGGTGCAGTTTTTAAATACGGCGGTATACATCCAGTTCGCCTGACTCGGCAGGGAAACGGATTTGAGCGAGGTACAGTTTTCAAAGGCGTTGTTTCCGATAGTATCAACCGTTCCGAAATCAACCTCGGCAAGGTTAGTACAGTCCGCAAAGGCAAAGGCGCCGATATTGATTACGCCGCTTGCCATAACTACCTTTTTAATCTGCGCTCTGTAACTGTACCACTCGGGGCGGGGGCTGTTGTTATTCACAAAGTCAGTCATACGCTGCCCGTCTCCCGTTACTGTAAGAACGCCGTCGCTGTCAAGCGCCCAGATAAGCGTATAGTTATCCGCTCCGCACGACCCCGAGGCGATAATATTATCCTCGGCGTGAGATGTAAAGCTCAGCGAGAATAAGCAGGACGCCGCAAGGGTAATGCTAAGTAATACAGATAATATCTTTTTCATAAATATCATTCCGTGTAATACTTATCTATTTTTGTCGTATATAATTCTCAGACCGTCGATAAGAAGGTCGTTATCAATAATAATATCGTGATTACAGTTTTTTGAAACTGAGCTTCCGAGACCTCCCGTAATTACTACGGTAGCCTTTTCGCCGAGTTCGCTTTCAAAGCGGTCGATAAAGCCGTCGAGCATAGCGGCGGTACCGATTACCGCGCCCGACTTCATACTGTCGATTGAATTTGTTCCGATTGTTTTCCTCGGCGCTGAAATATCAATCTGGGGAAGAAGCGCAGTACCCGTTGCAAGGGCGTTGAGCGAGGTTTTTACTCCCGTTGTAATTATACCGCCGAGGAAGTTACCGTCTCTGTCTATTACGGAGCCCGTAGTAGCGGTCCCGAGGTCAAATATAATAATCGGACACGGGTATTTTTCCTTAGCCGCAACGGCGCCTACAACGAGGTCGGCGCCGAGCTGGGCGGGGTCGTCAATTTTAATTGAAAGACCTGTTTTTATTCCCGGTCCCACTACGAGCGCCTGAACGCCCGTAACGATTTTCACAGCCTTTTTGAGTGTTCCGATAAGAGCGGGAACAACGCTTGAGATAATAGCGCTGTCTATACCCTCAATATTGTGAAGCTTAAAATATGCGCTGAGCTTCATAGCGTATTCTTCATCGGTCTGCTTGATATTGGTTGAAAGTCTTCCCGAAGTGACGAGCTCTTTCCCGTCGAGTACGCCTAAAACTATATTCGTATTTCCTACGTCGATTGCGAGTAACATATTTTCACCTTATATAGAAATTCTGTAAACCATAACTCCGTGCTTTGGTACGGAGGCGGTTATGGTATCGTGTCTTATTCTGTCGCCGCTCCAGAGGTCGTGGATTTCATAACCCGTTCCCGAGCGGTTAAAGCTGAGATACTTATCGTCCTTAAGCGAGTCGAGAGAAAACTCGACGGGCTTTGCCTTAGAGCTTTTATTAAAGAAACAGATTGCCGTATCGCCGTTTGAAAGAGGACGGGCGATAATATCTATTCCGCCCTTTCTTGAAATGAGCTTTGCGGGCTTGACGAGCGGGTCCTGGTCGATAAGAATAAGGCTCTTGTTTGTGAGTATATCAAGAATTACCGCGCTCTTCTTTGAACCGTCGAGAAGAAGCCTTATGTCGTTTCCGAGAACGAGGGGCGCCGCCATCATACACCAGAGCGTAAAGTGCGCCTTGTTTTCCTCAACGGTGAGCTTTCCGTTACCTACCTCGAGCATATCGGGGTCGTTGACGTGACCGGGCGAGGCGTGCTTATAAAGCTTGATAGTCCTGTTATAAATATGAACTATGCTGCTCCACTTTGCGAATATATCCATAGTGGTACGCCACATATTACCCGCCTTTGAGCCCCAGTTCCACGGATGAGCAAAGCCCCATTCACAGATTGAGTATGTAATCGGTCTTTCCTCGCTTCTTGTATAGATTGCCCACGCTCTTGACGCCTCTCTGAGCGCGTCGCCCATACGCTTGTAGCAGATGTACGACGAGTCAGCCTGAGATACAACGGGGTTCTGAAGCGTGATTGTATTCTCTCCGCTTTCAAGCTCTATTTCAAGCTGAAGCCTTGCTTCGGGAGTAAATGAGCGTCCCGCGGGGAAATGAGCCTCGTAGAGCTTTCCGTTTACTATTACCTGAAGGTACTGCTTGCGGTTGAGAAGATTTTTGTGATTGTGGATAGTCATAGCGTAGATCCCGCCCTCTTCAACGTCAAAACTGAAGGTCGCCGTACCCGCGCCGTGGTTGAGATAGCCTATACCCTTTTTGGTTTCAAGGTCCTTGCATTTTACAACTCTCGCCCTTCCCGTAAACTTAGCCTGATGAGGAAGGAGCTTGTACTGAGAGCGCTGACCTTTTTTATTAAGGTCGATGTATTCAATTATCGGCGTTGAGCCGCTTAAATTCTGATGGTGGCAGAAATCGTACTTTAAGTATTCAACGCCCCATGAGGCGATAGTCTTGGCGTCAAGCTCCTCGTTACCGAGAGAGGCGGGGAGGTCCTCACAGGTATGCGTTCCGTTAGAGGAGTAAAGACCCATTTTCAGCCCGAGAGAATTAATTCTCTTACAAAGCGCTTCCATGCCCGAGGGGAAGGTTTCAAGGTCGCCCTGAAGCTTTCCGTCCTCGTCGCGCATTGAGCTCTGCCAGCAGTCGTCGATATTTACATATCTGTAGCCGCAGTCGGCGAGTCCCGTATCAACGAGTACCTTAGCCGTATCGTAAATCGAGTCCTCGTCAATACGGTTTCTCAGAGTATTCCAGCTTGACCAGCCCATAATCGGGGAGGGGGAAACTCTGTTATCGTATTCGGGGACGTCCTTGATGTCGATGTGAAGCTTTGTTCTTCCGAGGGCTTTAAGAATACAAAGGGGACATTTTCCGTCCGCCTTCATAGCTAAAAACCACGTCAGAAAAGCTACGAGTAAAACTGCTGTAACTGCGATAATAACTATTAATGCTGCTGTCATAATAATCCTATCTCCTTAAAATAAGCGAGCTCGCGCTGCGCCTCTTTTTTACTTTCATCACTGCCGATATCTTTAGTAGCCTCTTTTACGAAGCCTTTTCGGTATTTTAAGTTATAAAAAATTCTGTATAGCCACGCAAGGGGAGTTAAATAAGGTCTTCCCTCAATAAACTTAATATAGGGAATATCCCTGAGCTTTTCGTACGGCGGAAAGAGAAGCCTAAGCTTGGTTAAAAGCCCTGAGCCGCTCCTGCCCTCCTCAAGCTCCTTGCGCTCGATTACCGCGCTTCGGTTTCGGTTTGAGTTTCCGAAAACGCCGTAAGAGAGAATAAATCTTTCGGTATCTTCCGTGTCGTCGGTATAAGAATTACCCTCGCCGAACCACTTTTTACATACGCTGAGAATAACCTTTGCGAAGCCGTCAAGTTTTATTTCGCTCAGCATTGAAAATATCTTTTCAAAGTCAAGCTCAAAGCGTTTCTGAAAAACCGCGAGGTCAAAGACGAGTCTTATTCCCGCGCCGTAAAACCAGAAATGATGCGCAAGATGAGCGATAAGGTAAACAAAGTGAAAATTAATATCGAGCTTACCGCGCATACCGTCAAATACGGCGTAGTCCATAGCCCTTGTCATTAAAGGCCCGGCGTCGGCATTACCGATTTTTCCGCTTATAATTTTAGTGTGTGCCTCGATTTTAACGCCGTCCTTTTCATAGTCGTATACGGGGCCGTTGGAATTGACAAGTCTGTATCCGTTTTCGGTAAGAAGGCTTTTAACCCTCTCTCTGTCGTCCTCGTTAAAGAGAAGGTCAACGTCGCCCATTACCCTTGCCTGAGGCACGGGGTAGTATTCCCTGAGCTCGGCGCCCTTGAAATACAGATGCTTTATTTCGTTTTCGCTTAAAAGTCTGTCTGTCTCTTCAATTATCCGCCCCTGCATATCGTAGAGCATAACCGCGTCGTAAAAAGCGTTTTTAAATTTATCAAACGCTTCTTTCGGTACGGCGTTTTTGTTTTCGCTTGTGTTGATAACGCAGAAAATCAGAGCGCCGAGATTGTGCGCCGTTGAAAGAGAAAACAGCTTTTCGTAATCAATGCTCTCATCAAGCCTTACCTTTTCGCCGTCAAGGTGCGCCTTGCAAAGGCTGATGAGATAATCAGCTTCCTTAACCATAATTATCCGAATACCGCCGCGCCTACAATAAGGCTGAGTATTGTAATAATAAGTCCTGCGATAAATACGCCGATTGCAATAATTCCGAAGCTTTTCTTCCTGTCAAGATGAAGAAGAGAGGCGAGGAGAGCTCCCGTCCAGCCGCCCGTACCGGGAAGGGGGATTGCAACAAATATGAGAAGCCCCCATATTCCGTATTTATCTATTTTATCCTTCTTTTTGAGCGTGTGCTCCTCGAGCCAGTATATAGGCTTATTTATAACGGGAACCTTTTTAAGAAGCTCAAAAATCTTGTTAATCAGAACGAGAATGAACGGAATCGGAAGAAGGTTACCGATAAAACTTATAATGAAGCCGACGAAGGGATTCATCTGAAGAAGAACGATAGCCGTAAACATTCCGAGCCTGCACTCTAAAATCGGGAAGAGCGAAATTATAAATACAACGAGCCAGTCGGGCACGCCGTGCGCCGAGAGAAACTGCTGTATGGTCTGACAAACTTCCTGCATAAATTACTCCTAAATATAATTGTTTTCGTTTAAGAATTCATAAGCTGACTGAAGGATTGTTTTATCGTTCTCAAATTTGAGAAGGCTCATAGCTCTTTCGTAGGTGAGCCAGATATAATCCTCGATTTCGCTTTGCTGAATTACGGTTGAGGTATCCTTCGTAGTTCCTACGAAAATAGATACCTGCTTTTCGATTTTATTGCGGATTTTGTATTTTGAAACGGATTCATAGCCCTCGATTATGCTGAGGTGAATTCCCGTTTCCTCAAGAACCTCGCGGTATGCCGTTTCGGCTTTCGTTTCGCCCTTTTCAATGTGACCCTTAGGAAAGCCCCAGTGAGCCGAGCGGCGGTTTTTTATGAGGAGGAACCGCACCTCGCCGTGAATATCCCTGAAAACGACAGCGCCGCAGCTGCTTTCATAAAGACATTCGATTCTGTAATCGGGATAATCCCTTTCAATATTAAGATATTCCTTAATATCATTGATAATGAAGCGGGTGCTTTTAGGCGCGACTATCCATATAAACTCCTGATTCTTTTTATTGGAGAGAATCGCTATAATACGGCCGTCAAAATTGCGTACGGGATGATGAATGCCCATAATGAACGCGTTTTGATTTTCATATCCGTAAACGGAGCCGAAGTTAAGAGGATAGGTGCTGCCCGTTTCACTATCAGAGCCTATCGGGTTGGTAACCCTGACTCTAACGCATTTTCCGAGCATATTTTCACCACCGATGGGGGAAGATTTGCGTTTATATATACTTCCCCAAGATAATATGGGTATATTATACATTAATTTTAAAAAATATACAAGCATTAAATATTTATATTAAGTGCGCTGATAAACAAAATTTTACTTTTGATACCGTTTATGCTATAATACTAATTTGAGATATTCTGCAGCGGAGGTAATTCTATGTATAAAGCAGTAATATTCGACTTTGACGGAACGCTTTGCGATACCTCACAGGGTATATTCAAGAGCGCGCGCTATGCGCTTGATGCGTTCGGATATACTGTTCCCGAGGACGAAAACCTTTCATACTTCATCGGCCCGCCGCTTCTTGTGACCTTTCAGGAGCATTTTAATACAAGCGTCACCGAGGCTGAGGAGCTTGTAAAGAAATACCGCGAGCGCTATACGAATAAGGGGCTTTACGAATGTGAGCTTTACGACGGAATTATTCCGCTTTTATCGTCGCTTAAAAAGGACGGAATAAAGCTTGCTATTGCGTCCTCAAAGCCTAAGATTTATATTGAACGGCTGCTTGATAAGTTTAATATTGCTAAGTATTTTGATTCCGTTTGCGGAGTTGATTTTGCCGTTGACTGCGAGTCTAAGCAGAGTATTATTTCAAGATGTCTTGAGGAACTCGGAGTTGAGGGTAAGGAAGCGCTCACGGTAGGCGACAGGTCTTACGATATCGAGGGCGCTGCCGCCTGCGAGTCCGACAGCGCAGGCGTAATGTGGGGCTTCGGTACTAAGTTTGAGTTTATCGAAAGCGGGGCGACCTATATTGCCGAAAAGCTCGGGGATATTGAGTCGATAGCGCTTGGACTCTATGAGCGTACCGAGGAGGTACACGGTATATACAGCGGCCGTATTCTTACGGTTCATAAAGACGACGTTATCCTATGTAACGGAAACAGCGCCTCGCGTGAATGCGTTGACCACCCGGGCGGAGTCGCGGTTATAGGAATTACCGACGAGGACGAAATCCTTCTTGTAAGACAGTTCAGATATCCCTATAAGGAAACGATATACGAGATTCCCGCGGGCAAGGTTGAAAAGGGAGAGGACCCGTTTGATACGGGCGTAAGAGAGTTTAAAGAGGAGTGCGGCGCGGTTGCCGATAACTATTTTTCTCTCGGAGAAATCTATCCGTCGCCTGGCTACACTAATGAGATTATACGCCTTTTCGGCGCAACGGGAATTCATTTTGAGGAGCAGGAGCTCGACGAGGACGAATTCCTTGAGGTGAAAAAATTCAAACTCGACACGATAGTCGATAAAATAATGAACGGCGAAATCAAGGACGCTAAAACCGTCGCCGCCGTATTCAAACTGAAAGAGAAATTAAACAGAAAATGATATATTTGGATAATTCGGCTACAACCGCGCCCGAAAAGGCGGTTGCAGACAAGATATATGAGATGCTGACGGAAAACTTCGGTAACCCGTCGAGCTTTCACCGCGCGGGGCTTGACGCTAACGCCGAGCTTCGCCGTGCAAGAGAAACGGTAGCGAAATCGCTTTCCGCTGAGGATGAGGAAATCTTCTTTACCTCGGGCGGTACCGAGGCTAACAATCTTGCGATTTTCGGCGCCGTTCAGGCGAACAGACGCAAGGGGCGCCGTATAGTTACAACCGCGATTGAACACGAAAGCGTGCTTGAAGCGATGAGCGAGCTTGAAACTCAGGGCTTCGAGGTTGTACGCCTTGCGCCAGACAAAAGCGGAAAAATCAGCGAGGAGCAGCTCAGAGAGGCGATAAATAAGGACACGATTCTTGTATCGGTAATGTATATAAATAACGAGGTCGGCTCTGTACTTCCCGTAAAATGTATTAAAAAAGCAGTTGAAAAAGCGGGCTCTCCCGCGCTTATTCATACCGACTGCGTCCAGGCTTACGGAAAAACTGAGGTTAAGCCCAAAAAGCTCGGCGCGGATTTACTGACGGTAACGGCGCATAAAATCCACGGGCCGAAGGGCGTCGGCGCGCTCTATATAAGAAAGGGCGCAAGGATAGTCCCGAGACAGTACGGCGGCGCGCAGGAGAGCAAAATCCGCCCGGGAACCGAGGCTTTGCCGCTGATTGCGGGCTTCGGAAAGGCGGTTCGGCTTATTCCCGATTTGAAGCCGCAGAATGAAAGAATAACAAGCCTTTGCGAATATGCGAAAGCTCAGCTTAAGGCTCTTGACGGCGTAGTTATCAACAGCGCCGACGATGCGAGCCCGTATATTATTAACCTTTATGTTCCTACCTTTATGACGAGCCAGACTCTTGTTCAGCACCTCTCGTCAACGTACGGAATCTGTATTTCAAGCGGTTCCGCCTGCGCCAAGGGTAAACGAAGCCACGTGCTTACTGCAATGCGCCTCGGCGACGCAATAATTGAGCATTCCGTCAGAGTCAGCTTTTCGAGAAACAGTACGAAGGAAGACGTTGACGCGCTCGTTAAGGCGCTGAAAGAAACTATTGAAAAATATCCCCAAGGAAGATAAACCTATGAAAGAAATTATTCTTATTAAAAACGGTGAAATCGTGCTCAAAGGGCTTAACAGAAACACCTTTGAGGACATTCTCATAAAAAACATGAAAAGGGCGCTCAGCGATATAGGCGAGTTTAACTATACTAAATCCCAGTCAACGATAACCGTAGAAAGCGTTGACGGCGAGGCTGACCTCGACGACGCGGTTGACGCGCTTAAAAGAGTTTTCGGAATTGCGGCGCTCTCACGCGCGGCGGTTGCCGAAAAGGATATGGACGATATTAAAAGAGTAACTCTTGAATATCTCAGCGAGGAATTAAAGGATGCAAAAACCTTTAAGGTTGAGGCTAAGAGAAGCGATAAGGCGTTTCCATATAAATCCCCCGATATTCAGCGCGAACTCGGCGGCTTTATCCTTTCAAAATTCAATCACTTAAAGGTAGACGTACACAACCCCGAAATAACCGTTACGGTTGAGGTCAGGGAGGTATATGCCTTTGTAAGAGGAAATAATATTAAGGGTGCGGGCGGTATGCCCGTATCGACTAACGGAAGAGCCGCCGTGCTAATCAGCGGCGGTATTGATTCTCCCGTTGCGGCGTATATGATGGCGAAAAGGGGAATCGAGCTTGTTGCCGTTCATTTTGCCTCGCCCCCGTATACAACCGAGCTTGCCGAGGAAAAGGTAATGCAGCTACTCAGAAAGGTTGCGAGATACAGCGGACCGATAACTACCTATGTGGTAGGCTTTACCGAAATTCAGGAAGAGATAAGAGATAAATGCCCTGAGGATTATTTTACAATAATTATGAGGCGCTATATGATGAAAATAAGCGAAATTCTCGCAAGACGTCAGCGCTGCGAGGCGCTTATCACGGGCGAGAGCGTAGGTCAGGTTGCAAGCCAGACAATCTATGCCCTCGGCTGTACGGACGCCGCGGTTAATATGCCCGTATTCAGACCTTGTATAGGTATGGATAAGGTCGAAATTGTTTCGCTTTCAAGAAAAATTGATACCTTTGAAACCTCGATTCAGCCCTATGAGGACTGCTGTACGGTATTTACTCCGAAGCACCCGAAAACGAGGGCTAAGCTCCCCGAGGTTGAGGAGGCTGAAAGCGCGCTCGACGAAAAGGCGCTTATTCAGCGCGCGGTGGAAAACGCAAGAAAAACTGTTATTAAGTGATTAATAAAGGTGTGAGATTATGGATTTTGATTTTGAAATTGAAGATATTCTGAATTCCGTTAAAGAAAACAAGCCGGATAATAAAAGCGAAAAGCCTTCGCCGAGCACTCCGATTGCGCCGCCTAAGGCAGACCTTAAAACTCAGATGGAAACCCCCGATATTTCAGCGTTTGAGGCGGAAGAAAGAGTCGGAAAAAGCGCAGGTAAGGCTATTGAGGAGCCCGAAAAAAAAGAAAAGGTAAGGCTTTCGTTTTCACCCCCTGAACCGATACTTAAGGTCTTTGATAAGCTTAAGGCGTTCGGACTCAAAAAGGTCGGTATTATCCTTTGTGCTGTGCTTGTTCTTATACTCGCCGTTGTCGGAGCTGTGAAAATTGCCGAACACTCAAAAACGGGATATATCAAAAAGTACGAAAAACAGTATCACGTTGATTTCCCCGACGGAATTTTAAAGGAATTCTGCGACCTTTACGGCGAGGACCAGAGCTTTTCGGGAACGCTCACAATAAAGGATACCGATACAAACGAAATAAAGGTATATTCAAAGGCAAACGGCGGCAGCGCTCTTCTTGAAAAGGGGAGCGACGTTAAGGAAAAACAGAAAATAAGGGCGATAGCTATTGACAAAAGCCTCGCGGATATTGAGAGCGTTTATTCTACCGCCAAAGGCTTTATGAACGCCTCTCAGGAGGTTACCTTCAAAACGCTTTTTGAAGAGGAAAAGTACAGGGTTGTAGCCGCTTATTATACGAATACCAGACCCGAGGACGACGCGGGCTACGTATTCCCGTATAACACCTACGGAAATCTTACTAAGGGCAGTTTTTATCAGTTTACTGACAGAATAAAAACAAAAAGTCTTTACGATACGGGCTATAAGCTTCTTAACGAAAATCATATTTTAAGTATCAGTACCCAGAGCGACTTTATGCCGGATTTCAGATTTGTTATCGTATGTGTAAAATGCGAGGATGATTTTGAAAAGGCGGAAACGGCGACGGTAAATAATAAGGTTTACTATCCTCAGGTTTGGTACGATAAAAACAAAAAGAAAAATCCCTATTATCTTGCGGGAAAATGGTATCCCGAAATATTCGTAAGCGACAGCGGAGCGACTAAAAAGCTCACAATGGAAGATTTTCAGTAATAAAAAAACTCACCCGTTGGGACGCCCGTCATAACGAAGGTTTACAGACTGAAAGGTTTTTTTCTCTTTCAGTCTGTTTTTCTTTTTCGGGATTTGTCTTTACAAATCCTATGCTCGCTACACTATATGACATATTTCTTGACTACACATTGTAAAACTGTTAAAATGGAAGAGCCAAATAATTATACAAATGAATATTCGCACGTTATGCACCAAAAATAGTAGCATACTTTTTTATTTTTGAAGGACAATATGGACAACGCAAAATTAAACATAAACAAAACAAAATACCGTTATTTTATGGATAATGTTAAACCCGAAGGCACGGCAATTATTTATACTATACCCGTACCGAAAGGTGAAGAAAAGCCGACGGATGAATTCTTTGACCGCGATTATCCCGATGTAAAGGTTTCTTATAAAAAGTTTATCAAAATGATTGATAAAACCGCAAAGGGATTACTTGCCTACGGCGTTAAAAAGGGCGATATCGTTACGGTTTGCCATACTAACACTCCCGAGATTTTCTATATGGATTATGCGCTTTCAAAAATCGGCGCAATCCCGAATTACATATATCCCAATATCACTGCTGACGAGATGAAATACTTTATTGAGGAGCTTGACTCCAAATACGTATTTGTACTCGACGAGCCAGATATCAAAAGGAATATGAAAAAAGCACTTGAGGAAACAGATATAAGAGTTATTTCATCAAGTGTTATTGAATCATTTCCGCCTCTTTTCAAAATGATAGCAGCAAAGAAAAAGCCGCAGGAAGCGGTTGAAATACCCAACGAAATCAAATGGGCAGACTTTATCAAAAACGGTAACTCAATTAAAGATGTAAAAGAAAATCCGTACACGCCGAATGATACTTGTTCTTTCGTTCATTCAAGCGGAACATCAAGCGTGCCGAAGGCAATTGAAATCAGTAATGAGAATATCAATTCAATTCCCCGGGCGTTTGATACCGTACAAAAGGAAAATCACATTGCCGTTCAAACTATCCCTGAATTTGTAGCATATGGCACAACAACTAATCATTCAATGTTTTGCAATAGATTAACAATAGTTTTTATTCCTGAAATGGAACCAAAAAATTTTTATGACTTAGTTCACAAGTATAAACCGTCATATTCTTTTGCAACGCCTTCTCACGCAAGAGAAATGGTTAAAAGGGATACGGATATGTCAAATTCAATTGATATAGGCTTTGGCGGTGACGGATTTGATGATATAGAAAAATCATTGAACGATTATATGTTTAGGAATGGTTCAAAATATCCCGCTTTTCAAGGATATGGTTCTACAGAGATTTCTGCTGTTGGTATCACTAATCTTACCTTGCCTAACTGGCACAAAGAGGGTTCTCTGGGCAGAGCGTTCGGAGAAAATGAGATAATACTGATAGATTCAGAAACTTCAGAAGTAATTACAAAACCGAACACAGTCGGAGAAGTTTGCATAACCGGTCCCGGTGTAACAAAAGGCTATGCAGGCAACAGCAAAGAAGAGACCGAGAAGGTATTTGTTAAGCATCCCGACGGCAAAACCTATGTTCATATGGGTGATTTATTAAGTTTTGATGAGGATGGTTTTTATTACTACCACGGCAGAATAAAGAATATTATCAAGCGCAAATCCTTTGCGTTTTCGCCGCAGGAAATCATTGACGCAATATTGAAGCATGAGAACGTAAAATCCTGTATGGTAATTCCCCGTTACAGCAAGGAGGAGGGAGAAACTCCGTCTGCGCATATTGTGCTGAACGATTACAGCAATACGGATAAAACGCTTGACGAAATCAAAGCGCTTGTTGATGAGAACGTTCAGGAATTCCACCGCCCGACGCATTATAAAATCCGTGCCGCAATTCCGCTGACAAAGAACAACAAGAACAACATTACCGCTCTTAAAATTGAAGATACAGCAACAATGTTTGACGGCGTTATTTCTGCTGATATTGAAGCACACAACACCAGCGAATATGAATTTTTGCTGAAAATCAAAATCAATTCAGATAAGAGCGATGATGAAATCATTGAAGCCTTAGAAAAGCATATCAACAAAATTGCCAACATCATTAAATTTAATGTCGGCAAGATTAAGTATGAAATTGAAAAAGTATAAAAATGAGCACGGCATAATTTGCCGTGCTTTTAACTTCTTTATAACGGACACCCCTTCGGGTGAGTTTTTTTAATTATCTGCGGGTTTATAATTTTCAATATATTTCATTAAGATTTCTCTTACGTTATCGGGAGTGATTTCGGAAAGCTCCGAGAGCATTTTTTCAAACTTTTCCTTATCAATTTCCATAGGCTGATTTACAAAAATCTTTTCGTTATCGGTCTTCTTCCTCGATTCCATTTCGCTTTCCATTGAAAGCTCCTCATAGAGCTTTTCGCCGGGGCGCAGACCGATGATTTCAATTCCGATTTCGTCGACCGTAAAGCCCGAAAGACGTATGAGATTTTCGGCGAGGTCCATAATCTTAACGGGCTCGCCCATATCGAGAACGAATACCTCTCCGCCCCTGGCGAGACCGCCCGCCTGGCATACAAGCTGCGCCGCCTCGGGAATTGTCATAAAGTATCTTTCTATATCGGGGTGGGTTACCTTAACGGGACCGCCCTGTTCAATCTGCTTCTGAAAAATCGGGATAACGCTTCCGTGAGAGCCGAGAACGTTACCGAAACGAACGGCTGTAAATATTGTCTCGCTTACGGTATCCATATACTGAACTATAATCTCGGTAATACGCTTGGTACAGCCCATTACGTTAGTCGGGTTAACCGCCTTGTCAGTTGAGAGTATAACCATTCTGTCGACCTTGTATTCGTCGGCTATAAGCGCTACGTTATATGTACCGAACACGTTGTTTTTAACTGCCTCGCAGGGGCTGTCCTCCATAAGGGGAACGTGTTTATGCGCCGCCGCGTGGAATACAACCTCGGGGTGAAATTCGTTGAATATTTCCCTGAGCCTGTCGGTATCTCTTACCGAGCCGATACGAACGAAAATATCTATGGTATCGCCGTAACGGTCGCTGAGCTCATTCTGAAGCTCGAAGGCGCAGTTTTCGTAAATATCAAAAATTACAATAGCTTTCGGGTTGTATTTGGCAACCTGCATACAAAGCTCGCTTCCGATTGAGCCGCCGCCGCCCGTAACGAGAACGGTTTTTCCTATAAGATAGCGGCATACCTTTCTGTCGAGCGTAACCTCGGGACGCGAAAGAAGGTCGGCGATTTCAACGTTTCTGACCTTTTTTGTGGCCGTTTTATCGAACATCTCCTCAACCGAGGGGCTAATTTTTACCTTTGCACCCGTCTGAATTGAGAGGTCTATAACCTCCTTCTGGCGCGCCTTGGTAGCCGAGGGGAAGCATATAATTATTGTATCAATATTATACTTTTCCTTTACTCTCGGAATATCCTCGCATTTTCCGACAACCTTAATACCGTTGATGTTTTTACCTTTTTTTGAAGGGTTATCGTCAACGGCTATTACGGGTACGCCGCCTCTGTATCTGTCGGCTCTGAGGGCGTCGATAACGAAATTACCCATAAATCCCGCGCCAACAATCATAACGCGGTTTTTCTTTTTCTTTGAAGCCGCAATAACGGGGTACTTTTTAAGTGTTCTGAATGCGAAACGCGGTACGATTATAGCGAAGGCTAAAAGGAAGAAGCCGAGAATGTATGCATAGTATGCAAGCCCTCCGTTATAGCCTCTGTCGGGAAATACACGGTGAAGAAGAATACGGAAAATAACTCTGTCGTTAAAAAACAGAAACGCAATCTGAAGGAAAGATGAAATAAGACCGCGTATAAGCTCGTCTATTCCCGCGTACGTCCATACGCTTCGGTACATTCCCAAAAGATAGTTAATAATAAATGAGACGGCGCACATTATAGCTAAATGTATGTATGAGAAAAGAAGCGGAGAATAGAAGGTTCCTACCGCCTTTCCCTCGGTAAAGTAACACATTACGTAGTTAGCCAAAAAGAGCAGCCCCATATCAAGAATAACAATGAAGGCGTATTTTAAGTATTTTACCGTGTTATTATCTCTAAACGATATTTTTTCAGGGATATTATTCTTTTCCATAAAAACAAAGTCTCCTGATAAATAATTGTAAATAAATTTGTATTTAAGTCAGTAAGAATTATTATAATACATAAATAGACTTTTCGCAACAAGCAAATTTTACTTTTAAGGCGATATGTGATATAATCAAAAAAGGAGCTGATTGTATGAACGAAATCTATACCCTTACAAGCCCGAGAAACGACAGGGTTTTTATTCACGTTATGCCCGGTCATTTCGTTTCGGCGAATAATCATATAAACTATTATATAGGGACCTCGGATATCAAGCATAACCATAACGTTTCCGTTGACGCGGCTATGCTTCTTTCGGGCTATTATATCGCAAACGATATTCAGATAGATACCGTTTTATGTCTTTATGAAACCCAGACTCTCGGCGGATATCTCGCCCACGAGCTTGCAAGACCTAATATGTTCAGCCCTAACCCTAACGATACGGTTTACGTTATCGGCGCGGAGTATGACGGAACGGGAAATCTCATTTTCAGGGATAACCTCAGACGAATGATAAAGGATAAGAACGTAGTTATTCTTATCTCGTGTATTACGAGCGGAAGAACCGTTGAAAGAGCTATGGAAAGCGTTGAATACTACGGCGGAAGAGTTGCGGGCGTTTCAAGCGCCTTCAGCGCTCAGAAATCCATAAGAGGAATTCACGTCAATACTATTTTTTCGCTTGAGGATATACCGCATTATAAAGCCTATCCTATGCACGACTGCCCCTACTGCCGTCAGGGAATGCCCGTCGACGCAATCTCAAACGGCTACGGCTACTCAATGCTCGGATAATTATTAAAAAAGATGTACAAGAGGGACTGACCCGCTTGTACATCTTATTTATTTCTTAACTTTTTAAAAAATTCGCTTAATATTTCGGAACATTCCTTTTCCATAATTCCGCCCATAATTTCGGGCTTGTGGTTATAGGGAATACGGTTAAAATCCGCAACCGAGCCGAAGGAACCCGCTTTATTGTCGTACGCCCCGAAATATACGGTTTTAATTCTCGAATTAATAATTGCGCCCGCGCACATAGGGCAGGGCTCTAAGGTTACGTATAAATCGCACTCAAAAAGCCTCCAGCCGCCGAGAGTCTTACAGGCGTTATTTATCGCCTCAAGCTCCGCGTGGCAAAGGGCGTTTTTTTTCGTTTCGCGGCGGTTTCGCCCTCTTGCGATAATCTCTCCGTCCTTAACGATTACCGCGCCTACGGGGATTTCGCCTTCTTTTTCGCTCTTTTTTGCTTCGTCGAGCGCCGCTCTCATATACTTATTTTCCATAATCTATTTGTGCTTTATATACATTGTGGTCATAGCGATGAGAATTGCGAAGGGGAGAGCGAGTCCGGGGAGAAGGCAGAGAAGCTTAGTTCCGAAGGAAAGCTCATATGGCTTTTTTTCGGGCTTTTCTCCTGTGGGAAGAAACTCCTTTTTCACAAGAAGATAAATGAGAGAGATAATACCGAGAGTAACGGCGGCAATCATTACGGCGCCGGTTACGTAGTTTGCAATTTTTGTGCCCGAATAGTAGGTAAGCGCGTCGTTTAATACCGAAAAGCCGTTATTGCAGGCGTGGATAACCATAGCGGGAATTACGTTATCGGTAACTATCGTAATATAGCCGAGTATTACGCCGACTATAAATGCGAAGATAAACTGAATAACGTTTCCGTGAATAAGACCGAAAACTATGCTTACCGCGACTACGGCAAAGCCCTTTCCGTATTTTCTCAGCGCACCGAGAGTGCAGCATCTTAAAGCATATTCCTCGAATATACCCGGTACTACCGCTACCGCTACAACGGAAATCAGAATAGCAAAAGCGCTGTCGGGCTTTTTAAACTCGGGCTGAGACAGCTCATAGCCGAGCGTATCTACAAATTTAATAACATAAGACGTAAAAACATTTGCGCCGACAGCTCCGCAGAGACCTGCGAAAATCCACGCGGTCATCTTTGCCGCGCCGAGCTTCTTTACGGGAATTAGAGGGCCAGTAAATCTTTTTTTAAGAATAAGCGCCATTATACTGAACGGGACCGCAAGCGATAAAAGATGAACGATAATTACGTTTGCGGCGTTCTGGAGCATTCCCGATTCCTCGTAAATATTATAGTACGGCGTTTTCTGGAATACTACGATTATAATGCTCTGAATGAAAAGAAACGAAAGAAGAGTCGCGCCTATAACAATTCCGTTAATTATAAGCTCGTTTTTCTCTTTGCGCCTGAGCATATTGTAGTGCATCTGACGGCGCATATACTCGTTATACTGCTGTTGCTGATAGGGGTTCACGCCGTTTTGATAGGGCGGAATTCCGTTATTATAGTTGTTGTTCGGATACTGATACATTGTTTTTCCTTTTTATATTTTTAAGTTTTTAAGATATTCTCTGAAGCGGTCCCTGATTTCAGGGTGGTTTAAGCCGACCTCGATATTAGCCTGAAGAATACCGAGCTTATTGCCCATATCGTAGCGCGTTCCCTCGTAGTCAACGGCGATAACACCCTCGGTTCTGGCAAGCTCCTTCATAGCGTCGGTAAGCTGAAGTTCTCCGCCCGCGCCCTTGGGAGTGTGTTCAAGTATTGAGAATATTTCGGGAGGCATAACAACTCTTCCGAGAATTGAAAAATAGCCCATAATCTCTTCTTTTTTCGGCTTTTCTATCATATCGTCGCACAGGTGACAGTTACCCTCAAGCGGAGTTGTATGTAGCGAACAGTATTTCATAATATCGTCGCCCCTTACCTCTTTTACGCCTACCGCGCCCTTTCCGTATTTTTCAAAGGCATTTATAAGCTGCTTTGTAACGGGGTTATCGGATATGATAACGTCGTCGCCGTAAAGCACGGCGAAGGGCTCGTCGCCTACAAAATTCTTAGCGCAGAGAACGGCGTGGCCGAGGCCGCCCGTTTCCTTCTGGCGAAGGAAGTATACGTTACCGAGCTTCGCGGGAGCGACTACGTCCTTTAAAAGCTCCGCCTTATCGGGATTTTGCGCGAGCTTCGTCTCAAGCTCAAACGCGTGGTCGAAATGGTCCTCAATAGCCTCCTTGCCGCGGTTTGTAATAATTAAAACCTCTTCAATTCCGCT
>CAMVRG010000020.1 GCA_947169815.1 uncultured Clostridia bacterium
CATCCATATTATACGCCTTATTTACTAGCATTTTTACAAGGTCCTGAAGAGTTGAAACGATAATAATTCCGTCAACGGGAAGCGACAGAAATACCGTAAGGGCAACGTCACCCGTTCCCGGGGGCATATCTACAAAGAGATAATCGAGCTCGCCCCAGCAGACGTCGGACCAGAACTGCTGAATAACTCCGCTGATAACGGGACCGCGCCATACGACGGGGGCGTTCTCATCCTCAAGAAGAAGGTTAATGCTCATCATTTTTATTCCGCTGTCGGTAACGGTAGGAAGGAGCCCGTTTTCGTTTTGAAGCGCCTTGGTCGTAATGCCGAAGGATTTCGGAACCGAAGGGCCCGTAACGTCGGCGTCGAGAATACCGACCTTAAGCCCGCGCCGCTGCGCCTTTGCGGCGAGAAGACAGGTTACAAGTGATTTACCGACGCCGCCCTTTCCCGATACAACGCCGATTACCTTTTTAATATTTGAAAATTTGTTCATTGGCTGCTGAAAGCTCTGCTTCTCAGTTCTGTCCGAGCAGTTCTGAGAACAGGAGGAGCAGTCGTGATTACAATCGCTCATAATTATTTACCTTTCTGAATTTTATCTAACTGATTTTATCATATCAATTATAGTATTTCAATACAATTATTCATAATTCCTTATAAGGGAGATTACCTTACCGAGCACGGCGAGCTCGTTTACTATAATCGGCTCGTAGTTATCGTTTTCAGGCTGGAGGCGGAAATGACCTTTTTCCTTATAAAAGCGCTTTACGGTAGCCTCGTCCTCGATAAGAGCGACGATAATATCGCCGTTTTCAGCCGTCGGAGTCTTTTCGGCGATTGCGATATCGCCGTCAAGAATTCCCGCGTTTACCATAGAGTCGCCTTTTATACGAAGGGCGAAAAGAGTACGCCCCCTCTGTTCAATCGGAACGGGGATATAATCCTCAATGCTTTCAACCGCAAGAATAGGAGCGCCCGCGGTAACCGTACCGACAAGAGGAACGTGAGCGGGGCGGATTCCGCCCTTACAGATTCTTATAGTTCTTTTAAGCTGGGAGTCCCTTTCAATATAGCCGAGCTCCTCGAGGGCGTTGAGGTTATACTGAACGGTTGAGGTCGACTTAAGACCAACCGCCGCGCCGATTTCACGAACGGAAGGCGCGAGACCTCTTTTATCAATGGTTTCTTTAATAAAGTTAAAAACCTTCTGCTGAGTTTTTGTAAGCTTTTCCATAGAAAATCCCCTTAAAAAGTATTTAATTAATAATACCACATAAAAGGGAAAAAGTCAAACGAATGTGCTATAATTCCGCAGCGTGACCCTGGCGGCTAAACAGAAACACTGACAGGAAAAGCAGTTTAAAAACAAGTCGGCGCAGGCGACTTTCGAGTGACCGTAAATAACGGACGGGATTTTCTTCGTCTTGCGCCGTGTGACCCGGACGGGATTTTCTTCTCAACAACACAACAAACGAGGTTTTGGAGGCAAGGTGTAACGCATTGCGGTACCCAAAATTTGTTTCGGCTTGGAGCGCCGACAAATGTTGACCGCGGCTAAGTTCTTATTGCTCCCTTTATCTGCCACCGGCAGCGGTCGCAAACGAACCGTTTCAAATCCGTCCCGCCCAAATGAAATAAAAAACAGACACCTTCACGGTGTCTGTTTTCATTTGGTGACCCGGACGGGATTTGAAAACAGATGAAAGCCTGTTAATGTGAAAAATCAAGCGTTAACAAGCCGATGAAGGTTAACGAATTCTGCAACTAATAATTCAAAGCGGTCATCTTTTCCGCGCGAAAAGCGACCTGAATGCGACCAAATTTAACAATAACCATTTTTAACTTTTTAAAACAATCGTTTTCTCTTTGATTGCTTAACGCAATATTTTTGGTGCTTTTTCTGTGCGTAATTTATAAATTGCCTCAGTAATTAAACCCGATGTTTTTTTAACTAAAATGGATATTATTATCGTAAGTGAGAACACTATTACGATATTGAGTATTACATTATTCGTTATTTCCAACAAACTTAACGGACCTAAAATAACAAATTGATGAAATAAATATGCAGGATACGAATGCTTATCAGAAAAATCACAAACTTTTCTTATCACGTATTGTTCTAAATAAATATGGGAAAACACTTTTTTCCCCGTCCAAAACAAGAAAAAGCCTAATGTTAAATGAGCCATATTACAGAAGTAATTATAATAAGCGTTGTTGGATATTATATTAATTGCTATATAGTCAAAATATATTTGTACAACGTTTAACAACACGCTAACCAGCAAAATATTCTTCAGAACATTAACCTTATTTTCAAATTTGCCGAAGACCATTCCTAACACATAGCAAGAAATCCATATACCATTGAATGTATTAACAAATAAAAGAAAAAACAACGCAATAACACCTGTTAGGAAAAAACAATACAACGATAAATATTTATATTTTTCAGCTTTTTTGAGTAGGATATTTACTAATGGCGTTATCAAATAACACATTAGTATTGTAGGAATGAACCATAAATGCTCGCCACCCGGAATAGTGTTTACCAGCAGCACCGCCTTTATCATAGAAAATACGGAAGTATCTTTAACAAATACTACGTGAAGTATTATCATCGGCAACAATACAACAAAATAAGGCACAAGTATTTTAATAAAATTCTTCCTATAAAAGTTTAAGCAATCTCCGATATCTTTTTTACCATACAAATAGCCTGAGATTAATAAAAAAATCTGAACACCAACATTAAACCACCAAGCTAATGCGTTATCAAAATACTGCAGTATATGACAAGAGAAAATAAAAAGAAACGCCATCAATCTTAAACAAGATATACTGTAATCTTTATTTTGGATGGTTTCCGTCAGTTTTGTAGTGTGCATAATAATCTCCTTTCGGGGTGAAAAAACATCAAGAATCTGTTGATTTTTCTCTAAGAGAAAAAACTAATGCATGACATAAAATGATTTAGCAAGTCACATAACACCACTTGTTTGTAATAACCTAAGTTAACTATATTGATTCGGTTAAATATTTTTGGAATAACGGAAGAATAAAATTTAACAAAGCTGACCTTAGATAATCATTAACAAATTTTATTGACAAATTATAACACAATATGAGTAAAATTACAACAAGGAAACATCCATCGTTCTACATTTAAAAGCGCTATCAACGCACCTTTGACTAATCGATGATTATAATAACCACAAAAAGACTTTTGAATCAGCACGCAAACTATGCACCCTAGAATAACCAACGCTGAACAGGCGACCAACGAGTGACCATAATGGTTATTTTGAGGGCACTTTTTTCTGATAAAGGACAACATCTTTTGCAAATTCGGCTATATCTGAAGCCTTACCCGAAAGGGTTTCAAAAAAGCTGAACCCGTTGGTACAGCAGCGTTTGATGCACTTCAAGCAAAAAAACAGCAACATCATTTCTGACGTTGCTGTCTATGGTGACCCGGACGGGATTTGCATAACCGCGCTATAATAAAACTAATTCAAAAAATCAAACAATCCGGCAGTATCCTGTGGAGCCACAGAGTTATATAAAACAATTACATAATCAGGTTGTATAGCTTTAATATATGACGAAAGGTCTATTCTTTCCGCTCCCAAATACTCAAAATTTCTTATATCGACTGTGTGAAGCTCTTTACAGTTCAGAGTCAAAAACGGAGTAACAACACAGGCAAATGAAGTGCGTACAATTAGTATTATATCATCGTTTTCAGCATTGTTATTAGTAGTAATTTGCAGTCTGTAATCACCGCCTGAATAGCTGGCATAAGTGTTATACAGATATAAATTTTTGTATTTTAGCTTTGAATTATCTATAACCGTATTTAAAAAGTCTCCTCTTTTCGTTTCGTTTTCAAAAGGTCTGGTTTCCGTTATGTCAGTATCAAATTTGGGAGTAATTAAAGAAAAATCATCAACCCCTAAAGGAGAAAAGTTTTTGCCTACACTTTTTCCCATACTGCCCAAAAACCAGTTATCATAATGCTTTATTTCGTAGTTTTTAATATCTGTGTAACTTGAATTATAATTAAATCCGCACTTTTCTCTGAGACACTGGCATATTTTACCGTTTGCCCAAAAGCCTGCTTCGGGTTTCCAATGACCGTCTGTTATAAAACAAATGTCATTCAAGCCTTTATTTTCTTTTTCCATCTCGTTTGCTAAATCAAGCGTTTCTATATTGAGCTTTCGAAGATTATCAATAAAGAGCTCGTAATTATATGAGGCATAGTTTTCAATATCCTTCGGGTATGCTGTAAACTGCGCCTTTCCGGGAGCATACACATATAAAAATTTTGCACCGCACTGGTTTGAGAAATCCTGAAAAGCCTTAATTTTTGAGCAATTGATTTCTATATCTTTTTGAGATACCTTTTTTGCAGGTGAAACAAGATAACCCTCATTTGACAATAGTATTTGAGAATCATCAATTATAACATCAGTCTTATCGGTTGCTCTATAATAAAAAGAAATTATATCTTTCTTCTTGTTTTTGTAGTAGTCTCTAAAGCCGATGTTATATCTTATTTCTTGTATGATTTCTGTTATTTCTAAATCACTTTCAACTAATTGTTTCCTATTGTCAAAAAAGAAGCTTAGAAATGGTATGGATATAATAATTCCTGCTATTATTAGTAATGTCAAAATAATAACAGCTGCCATTTTACCTCTTTTTTTCATGCCTTTTCTCCTCATATAATGTTTAACTCAATTATTTAAATTTTACAATAATTGTGACCGTATGTCAATTAATACGTTAACACTGCTCATTTTGCTTTTTGTTTGAACTGGTCAAATATGCAATTGACAACTCTTTGGCAAATATGATGCACAGGCGTGTATTAAGTGAATATACTCACTATTTTGAGGACATTTTTCTACCTACGCCGCATGAACCGGACGGGATTTTCTTCGTCTTGCGCCGTGTGACCCGGACGGGATTTTCTTCTCAACAACACAACAAACGAGGTTTTGGAGGCAAGGTGTAACGCATTGCGGTACCCAAAATTTGTTTCGGCTTGGAGCGCCGACAAATGTTGACCGCGGCTAAGTTCTTATTGCTCCCTTTATCTGCCACCGGCAGCGGTCGCAAACGAACCGTTTCAAATCCGTCCCGCCCAAATGAAATAAAAAACAGACACCTTCACGGTGTCTGTTTTCATTTGGTGACCCGGACGGGATTTGAACCCGTGTTACCGCCGTGAAAGGGCGGTGTCTTAACCACTTGACCACCGGGCCGATGGTGGCTTTAACTGGATTCGAACCAGTGACACTCCGGGTATGAACCGAATGCTCTAGCCAACTGAGCTATAAAGCCATTTCAAATGCAAATGAGATTATAATATATAACGGTTTAATTGTCAAGGTTTTTTTATTAATTCTAAATCCGAGGCTCGGTTTTGGCAACTTTGCGGTGCTTTTTTCTGTGGTATCGAGAACAAAACACTACAAATTATCGGTTTTGTAATTCGCAATAAAAATTTTAACAAAATATTAACGAACTTTGTTGACTTTATTAACAAATTAATATATTATTATTTTGCAATAATATATAATTCTCTATATTTTAGGGAAATATTGGAGGTAAAGGCAGACCTCGTTGAAAACAATAATGTTCAGGACATTTTAGGAGCAATCTTCCAATATGACAAGGATTCGGCAGATGTTATCAAGTTCCTTACAGCACTTGATACGGTTGGTTCCTTCGACCCAAACAACGCTAAATACGATTACTCCGCTTCTACAAGCGGTACGCCCGAATACAGCACGAACGCAGGTGTTGAGCAGGCTTGTAAGGACATGTTTGAGCTAGTTAACTCAACGACCGAGGCGCTTAATTATATTGACGACAGCACGGATTCCGAGCACTCAACGGTAAACGACAATAAGATTAATACTCCTACCGACGCAACCTCAAAGTCAACCGATACAAGCGACCCCGGAACAGGCTGGTACGCAGACCTCAGACGTGCGCTTCTCAACCCGCTTGAGCCCGACAGCTGCTCTGACGACGCGGCTTACACAACCTACAAGGCTGTACTTGATAAGGCTCAGGACGCAGTTGCATATTCGGCGACGTCAAAAATCGGCGGAAGCACGGGCTCCGACTATGCAGCAACTTATACCTACACCAAGGACGGAAACGAGTACACCGAATCAATTCAGGATATAGCAGAGGAACTTATCGCGGCGACTGAGACTTTCAAAAATGCTCCAGCAAAGCACATATTCTCATACGAGGACGAAAACGAGAACCAGATTTCAACCTGGGACTGTGCATCTAACGCAGCACACAATCACGAAACGGCTGATATGAGCGCGTATAACGAGCTTGAAATCGCTTACGAAACAATCGACCCTGAAGCTTACGATAACTTTGAGAGTCTTGTTGCGGCGAAGTATGACGGAAACGCATACGACGACAGCAGCGAGGAGGCTAAGGATTATTCGGACCTCAGCTTCAAGGAGGTTAAGACAAAGAAGACCAAGAAGGGCGACGAGCCGCAGGATTTCGTTGACAAGGGTGTTATGAACCTTCTTGAGGCAATCAACACCGCGGCAACCGAAAACGACGGAGAGCATCTCAGCTCATATAAGGTTAATTTCAACGTTAAGGTTGCGGGCGAGGACGTAAGCCACGTGCTCATCAATCAGACCTATAAATACGGCGCGCGTCCGTCCTTAAACGCAACTGATTCGCCTGTATTCAATCTTTACGGCGGACAGTGCTATAAGTGGTCTGTTAAAATCGGCGACGGCGAGGAACGCTTCATTGACAGTAAGTCTAGCGCGTTTACCTGTACCGTTCAGCGCGACTGTACTATTACCGCCTATGCAAACAAGGCGCTTGCTTCAGACCAGGCGAAGGTAACGATAATCGGTCCCACGGGCTCAACCTTAGACGTTGTTCACGCGGCTAAGACGGCGAGCGTTGCGTTCAGCTTCGACAGCACAAATAAGAAGGCTTCAGTAAGCATCGGCGGAGTTAATTACGACATCGCTTCAACGCCTTCATATACCGTAACGGGCGTTACCTTAAACGGAGCAAATGACGAGGATTACGCAGGCCGCAGCGGACTTACCGTTCAGGGACTTCTTGAGTCGCTTAACGTTAAGGAGCTCAGAATCCGTCCGATTAAGACGGGCGCATATAAAGAAAGCACCTATACCGTTAATGCCTACGGAACGGGCGGCACGGTTAACAATAACAACGAAACGGGAACCGAAAGCACGCTCAGCGGAATTGCGTACGACACGAAAATCAGAGTGAACTATACCCCCGATACCTCTAAGGGTACCTACTACGGTATGGTAATTAACGAGTCTGAAATGGCGGGCGGCTCGGTAGCGAGATATATTCCGATTACCTACGGCGACGAATACTATTTCAGAGCTATAAGCGATATGAATTTCTATCCGCTTTATCAGAGAACTCTCGACGGCGGAGCTAAAGCATACTACGTTGACGACGGCAGCGCCGACGGTGTAAGAATTACAAACAGCGATACTGTTTACAGACTCCAGCATAAGCTCCCGTTCATCCTCAGCTTTATGGACGGACAGAGACTGGTTGACGGAAATGTTGTACCAGGAAATGTTCCCGGTAAGTTCTTCTTCCGCTGCGTATATACTCGGGGACTTCCCGATAACGTAAAGGTTACCGAGGCAGGCTGGGTATACTTCTACTGTCACGATGACAATATCAGCAACGCAGTAAGCGCGCTTTCGCCCGACGAAGCGAACCTTACGGTTAATAACGTTAAGGAAGTTACCGAGGGCGGATTTACAGGCAGCATCAACAGAGCGGCTTCGACCAAGCTGAACACCGCAGAGGTCAGAGAGACGCATCAGTATTCGTTCAGCTCAAAGGACTTAGAGAATACTTATATCCTCGGAAGAGGCTATATCAAGTATGAGTACACCTTCTCAGAGTCTATAACAAGCGAGGGAACCGACCCCGTAACGGGCGATCCGACTACGACAACAACCGAGGTCAACGCGCCTATCGAAGCAGTTTCATACGGCAGAGCAGATTTCTATATGAATCCGCTGACAAATTCTTAAAGAGAGATTTGGAGGGAGATTCAATATGAGAAAAATGAACGAAAATAAAAAAGCATATACACAGCCGTATTACGAAATTGAAAAGTTCACAATCTGTGACGCGATATCGACCTCGTCGATAGACGACGGCGACGACCCGATTTTCGGCGCCAACGGCAGAAGAGTGCTGGAAGACGGATACGAATATTAAAAAGAAAACCGCAACGGGAAGCCCCGTTGCGGTTTTTGAGTGTTGAGCGTTAAGTTTTCAGCGTTGAGCAGTCGAATAATTTTTGTTTCTGCTCGTTACAACAGCCGTCCGCAGGACCGATAACCGAAAACTGAAAACTGAACACTCATCTATTTCTTTGTTACTATTGCGGTCTGGACGATGTGGTTCTTTACCGTTTTAACGCTTATCGTAAGCGCGTCCGTTTCGCAGGTAAAGGCTTTGTTATCGCTCGGGATTGACTCAATAATCGAACAGACATAGCCGTTAAAGGTATCGTAATCCTCGCTGTTCAAATCTATTCCGAGCGCCTCGCTTACCTCGTCAATCGGCGCGCTTCCCTTAATCTTAAAGCTGTCGTCGGCAAGCTTCTGAATATCGCTTACTACATTTCCGTCGTCAACGTCGTAAAAATCGCCGATTATCGCTTCCATTAAATCGTGAAGCGTTATAACGCCCTCAAAGCCGCCGTATTCGTCAATGATTACGGCGAAGTAGTTTCTTACCGCCTTCATACGCGAGAAAAGCACGTTTGATTTCATTCCGCAAGGGGCGTAAAGCGGCTCGTCGAGAGCTTTGGCGAATACGTTTTTCTTTGTTTTTGACTTGAGACGGAAGAAGTCCTTTGTATTAAGAATACCGATAATATTCTCGTTACCGTCCTTGAAAACGGGATAAAAGGAATGGCGCGTTTCGTTAATGATTTTGTTCCATTCCTCTATGCTGTCGTCGGCGTTGAGCATATCGACGTCAATCCTGTGGGTACATATTTGTTCAATCGTTGTATCGTTCAGCTCAAAAACGTTCTGGATAATTTCGTTTTCGTACTCCTTAATAGTACCCTGCTCGCTTCCCTGGGCGAGGAGCATACGGATTTCCTCCTCGGTAACCTTATCGTCGTTTTCGTTAGGATTTATACCGAAAATACGCAAAACTACGTTGGTTGAAACGGTAAGAATAAATACAATCGGCTTAAAGATAACCGATACGCCGAAGAGCATATTTGACATTCCGAGCGCCATTTTTTCCGCCTTCTTCATCGCGATACGCTTAGGGACGAGCTCGCCGAAAACGAGGTTGAAATACGCAAGGATAATTGTAATTACAATAACCGTAACGGTTTTGAGAGTTGATTCTTTTACGGTTACGCCTGAGCTTATAAGCGCGTTGACTACGGGAGCGGCGAAGCTGTCCGCGGCAAAGGCGCTTGAAAGAAGGCCCGCAAGGGTAATGGCAACCTGAATAGTCGCAAGAAAACGCGAGGGCTGTTCGACAAGCTTTGAAAGCCGGACCGCCTTTTTATTACCCTCGCTCGTGAGCTGGCGCAGGCGCGCGTCGTTCATGGAAATGACCGCGATTTCAGCGCTCGCGAACACGGCGTTCAGAAATATCAGAACTAAAAGTAAAACAAGTTTTCCAATCATTTTTAACCCCATAGCGTTTTAAGAAATTATGATTACAAGGCATATTCTAACAATAAAGCGGCGGCTTGTCAACAGCGTGAAATATATAAATTCTGTTAAGTTGACATTATATATTACCTATGATATAATTATATTTGGTGTAATTTACGAAAAAAGGCAATCGGAATTATCAACGTGATTTCGGTTTCGCCCACTCATATAAAGGACGATTTGGTTATTCAGCTAAGCGACGAGGCGTTCGTAAAAACCGTTCTCAGCAGCTTAGACAAGAGTGGGAAAAACCCACTTCAGCGTAATACATAATGAAGAAAAACGGGAGGAAGAACGAAGTGAAAAGACTGATTAGTTTAATCCTTGCCTCGCTTATGCTTTTAAGCACGCTCGGCGCGTTTTCCGCGTTCGCTGAGGACGAACAGAGCGGAAGCTATGAGGACAAGATGACGTGGTCATATACGGCGACTACAAAGACGCTTAAAATAAACTGCGACGGAGAACTCGATTTTCCTTACCCTATCAAGTACGAGGAGTACTACGATATGGGCGAGCTTCAGAAGATATTTATTTATAAGGAATATCCGTGGCACGTCGGCGGCTTCTACGGTAAGGTAGAGCACGTTGAGCTCAGTGGAAATATAACCGCAATCGGCGATTATGTTTTTTATAACTTCTCAAGTCTTCAGGAGATTACAATTCCCGAAACGGTAACAAGGCTCGGCGCGGGAGTGTTCGGCGGCTGCAGCAAGATAACACAGATTGTCGTACCCGAAGGGGTTACGGAAATCGGAGACGCGGCGTTTTCTAATATGAACGCGCTCACAAGCGTTAAGCTTCCCGAGGGGCTTACCTCCCTCGGCGGATATGCGTTTTCATATACCCGCGCGCTGACGGATCTGGTTCTTCCCGAAAATCTTACGCATGTCGGAGCGAAGCTTTTCGGCTCGTTCAGCAGCTATGCGCTCGATAACGGCATAGCTACCGCCGAGGACGGCGTAATATATTCAGGAAAATACGCGCTCGAATGTACGGGAAGAGAGGGCGATATAACGGTAAAGGACGGAACCGTTCTTATCGCGGATAAGTTTACTCTCTTTTCGGGAAGTAACGAGAGAGGCGTAATCCTTCCCGAGTCGCTTAAATATATCGGAAGCGAGGCTTTTAATTACTGTTACGTTACGTCGGTAACGCTCCCCGACGGAGTTGAAACTATCGGCGAAAAGGCGTTTTACGGGGCTAAGATTACAAGCGTTAATATTCCCGCGAGCCTTAAGGTTATTGAGAGCAAAACGTTTGAAAACTCAAAGATTGAAAGCGTTTATATCCCGAAGGGAATTACAAGACTTGCCGCCGACGCGTTTGACGGCGCGCCGATAAAGGCGTATGCGGTTGATAAAAACAACGCGAATTACTGCGCAGTGGACGGAGTTCTCTTTAATAAAAACAAGACGAGCCTTATAGCGTATCCGATGGCAAAGGAGGGAAAGCATTATACCGTACCGTCTACGGTAAGTACGCTTTATACCTCATTTGCGGGGAAGCTTGAAACCGTAGCCTTTCCCAAAAGCGTTAAAAACTGTTACAGAAGAATTAATAAGGTTATCTACTATTTCGGAACCGAGGAGGAATTCTTAAAGATTAACTTCCCGCCGAAAACGAGCTACGATTATTACGACAGAATAGTTGCGAAATACTGTAAGGCAAAGCTCTCAAAGACCAAGTACACGTATAACGGAAAGGTACGCACCCCCGCTGTTAAGGTATACGACGCTGCGGGTAACCGCCTTAAGGAAAAGGTTGACTATAAGATTACTCTTCCAAAGGGAAGAAAGAAAATCGGCTACTATACCGTAAAGGTTAAGCTTATCGGAAAGTACAAGGGAAGCTTTAACCTTGAATACAGAATTGCGCCGAAGGGAACCCAGATTAAAAAACTCACGGCGGGCGTTGCTTCGTTTAAGGTTAAGTGGACTAAGCAGAATAAAAACATCACGGGCTATCAGATACAGTATTCAACGAATGAAGGCTTCGGTATAAAGAAAAATGTTTTCGTAAATAAGCCGAACGCAACGGCAAAAACGGTTAAAGGACTTTCGGTAGATAAGAAATACTATGTAAGAGTAAGAACCTATAAAAAGGTTAAGGGTAAAAACGTTTACTCCTCATGGAGCAAGGTTAAGAAAATCAAGGTTACAAAGCCGTATTAAATGAGAAAAATGCTTAGTGTTAACTAAGCATTTTTTATTTTGCGGGCATACTTATAGTATGATATACGGAAAACTCAGAATAATAAACAAATCGGGACTTCATATGAGAGCGGCGGAGAGGCTCTCTCAGCTTGCGGATAAATTCGATGCGGAAATAATAATAAGCTACAAAGAAAAAACGGCTGACGCAAAAAGCGCCGTTTCTCTTCTTTTGGCGGGTATACCCTGCGGCGCGGAGGCTGAAATCCGATGCGAGGGGGCTGACGAAGACGAGGCGCTGAGCGAAATTTCGGGCTTTATTGAAGGCGGCTTCGGGGAAAGGGAGCTTATACTTAAAGGAAAGGGCGTCTCTTGCGGAATAAAAAGCGGAAGGGCGCATATAGTAAGCAAGCCGCGCGAACTGCCCGAAGAGGCGTATAAAGGCGAAAGCGAGGAAAAAAGCAGGCTTGACTCCGCGGCTCAAAGACTGAAAATAAAGCTCGGCGAAAAATCGGAGGAGATAGCGCGCTCGTATTCCTCGGTGTTGAGCGACGGCGCCCTTTTTTCCGATATATACGGAAGAATATCAAAGGGAGAATCCGCGCAGACGGCGGTATTTAACTGCTTTACCGAACTGAGCGAGGCGCTTGAGAAAGCCGAAAGCGGAGTTATAAGACTTCGCGCCTGCGACATAAGAGAAATCAGAGACGCTCTTATAATGAGTCTTAAGGGTAAAAGCGGCAGCGTTTTGCAGGATATTCCGACAGGGAGCGTAATTATTATGAAGGAGCCGCTGCTTTCGGTTATAAGCGCGCTTGACGAAAACGCCGTTTCGGGAATAGTCTGCGAGACGGGAGGAAGCGCGTCGCACGGCGCAATAATTGCGCGCGCAAGGGGAATACCCGCGGCGTTTTCTGTTAAGAACTGTACCAAAATAATAAAAAACGATACGCCTCTTTCCCTTGACGGCGGGACGGGAGAGGTAATTACCTTTCCCGACGGGGCGGCGGAAAACAAAGAAAAGAAAAAAGCCCCCGTTTCATACGGAGGACTTAAAAGATATGCTAATATCATCTCGGTAAAGGACGCGAAAACTGCGCTGAAAAACGGCGCAGAGGGCATAGGGCTTTTCAGAACGGAGCTGCTTTTTATGAACAGAGAAAGCGAGCCCACCGAGGAAGAGCAGTTTCTCATTTACTCGCAAACAGCTGAGCTCATGCAAGGAAAAGAGGTGATAATCAGGGCGCTTGATACGGGCGGCGACAAGCGTATTGATTATTTTCCAACTGACGAAAGAGGAATACGCTTTCTGCTCAGCCGACGTGACGTTTTCAAAAGGCAGACAAGGGCGGTTATGAGAGCCGCCGCATACGGAAATGTTAAATATATCCTCCCCTTTGTTACCGAATTGCGCGAGCTGAGGGAAACGAGGATAATTATTGAGGAGTGCGCCGCCGAGCTTGAGGGAGAGGAAAAGGCGTATAAAAAAATGCCGCTCGGCGTTATGATTGAAACGCCGTCGGCAGCTTTGATTTCGGATTTACTTGCGGGAAACGCTGACTTTTTTTCAATCGGCACGAACGACCTTACAAGCGCCGTTTTAGTAAGGAAAAGAGAGGAGTGCGCCGCAGAGGACGCGCTCTGTCAGTCGGTAATGCGCGCCGTTGAAATAAGCATAAAAAATGCAAAAAGGGCGGGCATAAGAGTCGGCGTCTGCGGAGCGGCGGCAGAGAGCGAAGCCTTTACTCAAAAAGCCGCCGAATGGGGCGCGGACTACGTCTCGTCTTAATAGTTAAAATAGGTTTTCACGTTGGATTTGAAGGCGGGAAAGGAGTCCGCGTCGGCGTTATGGATTGCGCCGAAAATTGACTGCTCAACGTTCGGGTTATCCACTTTCAGCTTTTTTATAAGCGCCTTTATTTCCTGACGCTTTGAGTCGCCTATGCCGTCGCCCGAGCGGTCTATCCCCTCGGTAAAGCGGCAGGCGCATTGAATAAAGTCAAGGGAATTATAATCGCGCCAGCTTATTATATCGTCCTCGTGAACGCAGTAGAGCGGGCGGATAAGCTCCATTCCCTCAAAGTTAGTCGAGTGAAGCTTCGGGAGCATAGCCTGAACCTGCGAGCCGTAGAGCATACCGAGAAGGGTTGTTTCAATAACGTCGCTGAAATGGTGGCCGAGGGCGATTTTATTACAGCCGAGCTCCTTTGCCTTCGCGTAGAGGTGGCCCCTTCTCATTCTTGCGCAAAGGTAACAGGGGGACTTGGTAACCTTATCGGTAATCTCGAAAATATCGCTTTCAAAAACCGTTATCGGAACCTCAAGCAGCGCGGCGTTATCCTCTATTTTCTTTCGGTTTACGGGATTATAACCCGGGTCCATAACAAGATATACGGCGTCAAATGAGACGCCGCTTTTTTCTTTATATAGCTGAATCAGCTTGGCGAGGAGCATAGAGTCCTTGCCGCCCGATATACACACGGCAAGGGCGTCATTTTCGTTTATCAGCTCATAATCGGAGACCGCCTTTAAAAACGGTTCCCAGAGCGATTGGCTGAATTCATTCAGTATTGAGTTTTCTGCTTTTTCACAGGGTGTCATTATTCGTTTTCAAATCTCTTTCTCTGTTCAATTACCGCGTTGTGGACGTCTTCCTTGGTTTTTCCCGTCAGCTTATAGAAGAAGAAGGGAACGCCCGCAAGGAACATCATAAGACCGTGGAATACGGTATAGAAGAACAGCATTTTTATCTGGGTATCCGTACTCTGAACGGGGTTCGGTACGGCGTCGGTCGGCTGGATATACTGAATAATTGAGTGCGCGCCGTAGAGAATACGCGGGGCGAGGGCGCTCGCCGTAGTTCCGCTTATCATAGTTCCTACGCCGATAACGGTAGGAAGCGTAGCGTCGAGGCGCTTTCCCGTTTTAAGCTCAATATCCTCGAGTACGTCAGCCTGGAACATAGTCGGAAGAAGATTCGAGGCGCCGAACTGGAGTCCGATAAGGAAGAGCGTGACGATAAACACAATCTGGAGCGCCTTGTTTCCGCTTCTGAAATAGCTGTAACCTACCGCGAAGGCGAGAACGTTAGCGATAACGGAATAAATACCGCTCGCGATATAAAGAACCTTAGAGTTGAATTTCTTTAAAAGGAAATTGATTATAAGCATTCCGACCGCGGTTCCTATACCCGTAGGAAGTCCGAAAAGAAGGAACTTCGAGGTCGAGCCGAGAATAGCCGCCGCAAGGAACGGACCGAGGTAGGTTGAAATATTTCTGAAGCTCTTTAAAAAGTCGGAAATAATTATCGACCACGCGTATTTGTTAGTGAGAATATCCTTAAAGCCTACGAGCGGATTTTTCTTTTCGGCGGTATACGTAACTCTTTCGCGTACCGCGTTCATACCGAGAAGCATAGCGATTACGCCGACTACGCCGCAAAGTCCCGCGCCGATAATATACTGTAAGCCCTCGTTATCCTTCCAGATAAGACCGATAACAAGAACGATTACAAGCGGAGCCGAATTGCCGACGGCGGAAACGATACTCCTGAACGAGATTACGGTATCGCGTTCCTTCATATTGGGAGTCATAACGATAGCTACCATATTTACGGAGTTTCCGAAATTGGTACTTATAGACCATAAGACCGCAATAGTAACAATATAAATCATAAGAATTGTTCCGCTCAGCGCCTTCGGAGTAATAAAGGTGAGGATAAGCAGAACGCCCGTCGGTACAGCCGCTATAAGACCGAGCGGCTTGAATTTTCCGAGTTTTCCGACCTTCCTTCCGTCGATATACATAGCGATAAAGAAATTGAGGAAGAACGGGATTATGCTTATAAGCGTGTTGTAAAGAGACGCGTTTGAATCGGACAGTCTCAGTACGTTTAAGATATAAGCGTTTCGGTAGGAGCCTATCATACCCGTCATATTAGTATAGAAGAATACGGCTACGAGATAGAGTATGAACTCGCTTTTCTTTACGTATTTCTGGTCGGTATTGTTATTTAAAACATTTTCCATTACATTCACCCCTTTATGTAAATATAGCATATTTCATTTTTTGTTGCAATAAAAAAAGCAATATTATATAATTAACGAAAGGAGTGAATTTTATGGCAGTAATAAGAAACGGAAAATGCATTGTTCTTGAAACCAAAAACTTCCACTATGCTTTTGCATATGACGACGAAGGATATATTCATAATATCCACTGGGGCGATAAATGCCCCGTCGGGGATTACTGGGTTGACGATTTGGGCGACGAAAACCCGAACCACCCCGACCTTGACCAGATAAGGTGCGAATATACGCCCTTCGGAAAGACGATGTACCGCCCCTGCGCGTTAAAGGTGCGCTTTGCCGACGGATGCAGGGAGATTAACCCCGAATTCGTAAGCTGCGAAACGGGGGACGACAGCGCAATTATTACGCTTAAGGACTGTTACTATCCGCTTGAAATCAAGCTTCTTTATATGGTATATGAGAATTACGATATAATAAAAAGAAGCGTATGCTTTAAGAACACGGGAGAAGAGGATATAGTTTTTGAAACTCTTATGAGCGCGGAGCTTACTCTTCCCGGAACAAAGCCCTATCATATTATGAACACAAACGGCGGCTGGGGCGCCGAGTTTATACCCGCCGATACCGTACTTGAGGCGGGAAGCCTTACCTTCGAGAGCAGACAGGGAAGGTCGGGGCATATTAATTCCCCCTACTTTATCGCATATACTGACGCCGACGAGGAAAAGGGCAAGGTGTATTCCGCTCATCTTATGTGGAGCGGTAACTTTAAAATCAAGGCGCACAGAGACCTTTTAAACATTACGAGAGTAACGCTCGGGCTCAACTCCTTCGATTTTGAGCACGTATTAAAGGGCGGCGAAAGCTTTATGGCGCCCGCGGTTATCTGCACCGTTTCGGACGGCTTCGGAGATATGAGCCGTAATCTCAACCGCTTCGGTTATAAAGAGGTTCTTCCGAAGAACTTTGCAAAAAAGCCGCTTCCCGTGCTTTATAATTCGTGGGAGGCTACCGAGTTTAACGTTAACGTCAAGGACCAGACGGCGCTCGCCCAAAAGGCTGCGGCTGCGGGCTGCGAGCTTTTCGTTATGGACGACGGCTGGTTCGGCGCGAGAAACCTCGATAACGCGGGGCTCGGCGACTGGACGGTCAATCCTGAAAAGTGCCCGAACGGACTCGGCGAGCTCATGGATTTCGGACTCTGGGTTGAGCCCGAAATGGTAAATCCCGACAGCGACCTTTTCCGCGCGCATCCCGACTGGGCTTATCACTATGAACACAGAAAGGCTAACGAGATAAGAAATCAGCTTGTTCTCAATATGACAAAGCCCGAGGTTCAGGAATACATATTCTCGTGTATCGACAAGCTTCTCTGCGAAAACAATATTAAGTATATCAAGTGGGATATGAACAGACCGTTTTCCGAAACGGGCGGGGAAAATCTTGAACACCCGAAAATGCTCTGGTATCTTCATACCAAGGCGGTTTACGATATAGTTGACCGACTTAAGGAAAAGCACCCCGAGGTACAGTTTGAGAGCTGTTCGTCGGGCGGCGGCCGCTGCGACTGGGGCGCGCTTTCCCACTTTGACGAGGTATGGCCGAGCGACAACACCGACGCTATCGACAGAATATTTATGCAGAAAAACTATGCCCTTACCCGTCCCGTCAAAACAATGCGCGCGTGGGTTACCGATAAAAACTGGTACAACCGCGACGTTCCGCTTGAGTTTAAATTCAATATTTCGATGAGAGGCGTACTATCTCTCGGCGGCAATCTCAGCAAATATTCTGACGAGGAGATTGAAGAGTGCAGAAAATACGTTGATATGTATAAAGGCTTCCGCGATATAATCCAGTTCGGCGATTTATACAGGCTCCTCGATATAGACGAGGACGAAATCTCAGCCGAAATGTATGTTGACGGCAATAAGAAAAACGCCGTGCTCTTTATAGCCGCGGTAAATACACGGTGTATGAAAAAGACCGTTCCGCTTTACTTTAACGGCCTCGACGAAAAGGCGGTATACGAATTTGAATACGAGGGTAAGAAATACAAAAAGAGCGGCGCCTTCCTTAAAAACGTAGGAATACCCGTTGAAATAAGAAAACAGTATTACAACAAAATAATAGAAATTAAAAAAGCCTGAGGTTTAACCTCAGGTTTTTTACAGATATATAGCGAGCGAAAGCTCGTTTGAAAAGGCGAGGGAGGAGGCGCGCGACACTCCGATAACATCGTTAAGAAGAATGCCTTCCCCGTTTAATCTCTGGCGCAGAGCGGTTACAAAATCGAGGATTTTTTTATCCGGCGTAAGGTCATCGTTCTTTTTATAGGCGAGAATTACCGAAAACGCGCCCTTTTCCTTTGCGAGAGAAACGCATTTTTCAAGCTCCTCCTCGCCCGTTTTAAGCGCTTTTGAATTCAGCGCCTCGCAGGAGATAACGCCAAGCTCTCTGTCCGTCAGCGCGCAGTACAGGCACTCGCGGTGGTTAAGTCCTATAAGCGGGAAGAAATATCTGCGCGAAGCGTCGTGGTTTCTTAACGCCGTTACTTCCTCTGTTTGCTCCGTTTCTTTACGCACGCTGAGATTGTTTACAAGATTTATTAGAACCGCCGAGTCTCGGTCCATTCCGCCTACTCCGATAAGTCTGTCAAAGTCGGCGTTTAAAACCGCTGAAAACGAGCCGAAGCGGTTTATAAGTCTTTCGGCTACGGGACCCGCCTCGTGTATCGGGAGGGTAAAGAGCAAAAGCAGCTCAAGCGCTTTTTTATTATCCATTTCCTTTTCGCCCGAGTTTTCAAAAAGGTCCTCAAGCTGATTTCGGTATTCGTTTTTATAAAAGGGCTCCATATGTATTCTCCTTTCCCGTTAATTCTAACACATCGCGCCGTATAATTGCAACAATAATTCCTTGACAACAAACGGCTTATAATATAAAATTAATGTATATCTTTATATGGAGGCTTTGTTATGAAAAAAGCAGTATCACTCGCGCTTTCACTCATATTAATA
>CAMVRG010000021.1 GCA_947169815.1 uncultured Clostridia bacterium
GAGACGGCTAAAAAGAAGTGGCTCTTTACCCGAAACAACTCATTTACGCCGAAAGACGGCGGAACAATCCAGTGGGCTCAGTACAGAATAAATATTGACCGTACCGTAATTACGGATACCGTTGACCTTGGGGGCGAGGAAACGGATATAAAATACGTTAAACAGCTCAGTCTTACCGAATCGGGCATAACGCTTACCGCCGCCGACGGATATACCTTCTCTACCGACCCCGCCGAACAAGGAGATTTTTCGGTAACGATTAATAAAGGTACGGAAAACGAGTACGAAATCTCATACACCGCACGGGTGAGCAAGGATTTAAAGAGCGTTACTATCGCCTTTGATAAAACCTATTCACAGAAAAAAATAAAAACTATTGATATAAGCTATGGAGCAAGATAAAATAAAGGCGCTTATACCCGGGGATATCGGTCTTATATACCGTCCCTCGGTTGATTCAACCAACACCGAGGCCAAGCGGCTTGTTAAAAACGGAAAAGCCGCGCCTTTCCTCGTTGTTGCAAACGAACAGACCTCGGGAAGAGGCAGTAAGGGGCGCAGCTTCTATTCCCCCGCAAATACGGGAATCTATATGTCGCTCGTTGTGTCTGACGCTATTTCTCCCGATACGGTAAAAATTACCTCAGCCGCCGCCGTTGCGGTAAAAAGCGCCGCCGAAAGGCTAAGCGGAAAAACGCTCAGAATAAAACCGATTAACGACATATATCTTGAAGATAAAAAAATCTGCGGTATTCTCTGTGAAACCGTATATGACGGGAGCGACAGCGCGAGCGTTATAATCGGAGTCGGAATGAATATAACTACGGCGGTTTTCCCCGAGGAGCTGTCCTCTGCGGGAAGTCTCGGCGCCGACGTTTCACGCGAGGAGTTAATCGCAGAAATAACAAAAGAGCTTCTCGCGATAATGTAAGGAGGAAATTATGGCACTTTCACCGCTTTTTATACTTTATGTAGTAATTGTATTTTCTTTTATAGTTACCTCGATTTTTATGTTCGCGCCCAAGGGCGACGAAAGGGTACACATAATTTTCTTCTGGCTGGGCTGCGCGCTCTCGCTTCTCGTAACCTTTATCAACGCGACCGCGCTGCCCGCAACCTCAGATTTTACCGATAAAATCATACTCGCGTGGTGCGGTCTTATCTTTACCGCGCTCGGAATAATCGTAAGAATGCTCAAGGGAAAAACAAATACCGTCGCGAACCTTCTTGTAATGGTTGCAACGGTATACGGATGCGTGGGCTATTTTCTTTTTAGCTGACGGTTTATATACTCTGTGTATAATTTTAGAATGTCAATTTCTGTTTTTTCATAAAGCATTCTCGCTCCGACGGCGTCCTCCAATTCGTTAAACACGATTTTTCCGCCGTCAAAAACAAAATCTATTCCGTAGTAATCTCCTTTAACAAGGGAGATTATTTTTTTTACCTCTTTTGTCTCCTCCTCGCTGAGCTCATACGGCAGCGCCTCTCCCCCGAGACAGAAATTCGAGCGGAAATCCGTCTCGCTTACTCTCAGCATTGAAGCGATTATTTCGCCGCCTATTACCCAGACCCTCAAATCTTTTCCCAAGTCCGAGGCGGGCTTCTGGCAAACCGCGTTTTCGTCGTAATCGCTTTCATTAAAGCACATAACTACGCCCTCGCCGCCGTGAGAGTCGCGCGGCTTTTTTACGAAGGGTACGCCTCTGTACCTTGTCGGCATAATTTTTACACCGTTTTTTTCCATAAAGTCATAGCACGCCTGCTTATCGTTTGCAAGGCGTGAAAACGAAGAGGGGTTGAAAACCCGTATTCCGCGTTTTTCAAACCGCTCGGCAATTTTATAATCGTTTGTGCGGTTTATTACAAACTGAGCCTCGCCGTCATATTCGGGTAGAACGAGCTCTGCGCCCGTCCCCTCGCAGATTTTCTCTGCGGCAAAGCGGTTTCGTTTTGCTTCCTTTTCGCTGTAAATCAGTATGGGCTTCATAAGGTCTCTTTTATCTGTTCAAATATCATTTCCGCCGCGTTAATTCCCGTGGCGTTCATAAGGTTAATAATATGCGCGTTAGAATTTACCTCGCACACGAGCGAGTGGTCGAGTATATCCACGCCGCCGAAATCGAGACCGAGGACGGCGCACGCCTTGACCGCGATTTTAAACTCGTTATTAGTCGGCGTGTAGGGCTCGGCTACGCCGCCGCTTGAGATGTTTGAGCGGAAATCCTTATCGTTTACGCGCCTCATAGCCGCAACGCATTTTCCTCCGACGATTTCAAGGCGTATATCCTCGTTTCCGTTTTTTATGTATTTCTGAAGAAGAAACGGCTTCCCGTTAACGTGTGAAAGCGCCTCCTCAATGCTGTTACAGAGAAAGACCTGCTCCCCGAAGGAGCCGAAGCACTCCTTGAAAATCACGGGAAGCCCGAGCTTTTCGGTTGCGGATTTAATAAAGTCGGTGTAATCCGTCTTAAAATACGAAAACGGCGCTATATACGTCTCGGGCTGAGGGACCTCGCCCTCAAGCGCAAGATAGGTTTTGGCCTTGTCGTCGCAAAGCTCAATCGCGCGCGCGCAGTTATATACGGGTATTCCGCGGTTTTCAAGCCGCTTTGCGAGGTTTACGTCCTTGTCCCAGAAGAGAACGAAATCGGGCTTTTCCTCACAGAAAAGCATCTCCTCGTTATTCCTGATAATAAGCGTTATTCCCATACCCTCGGCGGTGCGTTTCAGGTGCTCGTGCAGCTCGCTGAATTTTTCACCCGTAAGATATGCATTTACTACTAAAAATCCTGTCATTTTATCACCAACTTTGTAGGCTTTCTTTAATTTATTATACCAAGGCGTATTGCAATAGGCAATAAAATATTGTAAAATAATAAAGTATTATTTTTTGGAGGATATTATTATGAAGGAGTATACTTTAAAGTACGGATGTAATCCTAATCAGAACCCCGCGCGTATTCATATGGACGGAAAAGAGCTTCCGTTTGAAATCCTTAACGGCGCGGCAGGATATATTAACCTGCTCGACGCATTTAACGCCTGGCAGCTTGTAAAGGAGCTGAAAGAGGCTACGGGGCTTGCGAGCGCCGCTTCGTTTAAGCACGTTTCTCCCGCAGGCGCCGCTGTTTCTCAGCCGCTCGACGAGGTTGACAGAAAGGTTTGTATGGTTCCCGACGGGCTTGAGCTTTCTCCGATAGGCGTAGCCTATGCGAGAGCGAGAAGCTGTGACAGACAGAGCTCCTTCGGCGATTTCGCCGCGCTTTCCGACACCTGCGACGCTTCCGTTGCAAAATTCCTTCAAAACGAGGTTTCCGACGGAATTATCGCCCCCGATTATACCGACGAGGCACTTGAAATCTTAAAGACAAAAAGACGCGGAAATTATCTTGTAATTAAAATCGACCCCTCCTTCGTTCCCGAAGAGATGGAAACGAAGCAGGTTTTCGGCATTAAGTTTGAACAGAAGAGAAATAACGCAAAAATCACTATGGACCTCTTCAACGATATGCCGACAAAGATTAAGGATATCCCCGAAATTGCAAAGATTGACCTGTTAATTTCAATGATTACCCTTAAGTATACCCAGTCAAACTCCGTCGTTTACGCCAAGGGCGGACAGACTCTCGGAGTAGGCGCAGGCCAGCAGAGCCGAATCCTCTGTACCCGTATGGCGGGAGCCAAGGCGGATATGCTCTGGCTGAGAAGAAACGAAAAGGTGCTTTCTCTTCCCTTCGTTGACGGAATAAGAAAGACCGAAGCCGATAACGCTATCGACCTTTATATTTCAGACGATTATGAGGAGCTCCTCGCCGACGGCGTATGGGAGAAATACTTCACCTCTAAGCCCGAGCCGTTTACCGCTGAGGAAAAGGCTGAGTGGCACAAGAAAATGGACGGGGTTGCTCTCGGCTCAGACGCGTTCTTCCCGTTTGAGGACAATATCGAAAGAGCCGTTAAATCGGGCGTTAAGTATATCGCTCAGCCGGGCGGCTCGGTAAGAGACAAAGAGGTTATCGAATGCTGCGATAAGTACGGCATAGCGATGACAATGACGGGAATCCGCCTCTTCCACCACTAATCCGACCGTGATAAATTGACTAAACCGCACGAACTGTTATAGTTTCGCTTGTAAGGGCAGTTCCCCGACATTCTTAACTCTTAACTCTTAATTTTTAACTATAAAGGAGACTCTTCTATGGTACGAGCAATAGTAGGCGCTAACTGGGGCGACGAAGGTAAGGGTAAAATTACCGATATGTTCGCCGAAAAAAGCGATATAGTAATCCGCTTTCAGGGCGGCGCAAACGCAGGCCATACAATAATTAACGAGCACGGTCGCTTTGCGCTTCATCTTATGCCGAGCGGCGTATGCTATGACCATACAACCTGTATTATCGGTAACGGCGTAGCCCTTGATATCAACAAATTCATAAACGAGCTTGAGCAGGTAAAGAAGGCGGGGCTCAACCCGAAGCTGCTTGTTTCAGAGCGCGCTCAGATTCTTATGCCTTACCATATCAAGCTCGACGAATACGAGGAGGAGCGCCTCGGTAAAAACGCCTTCGGCTCAACGAAGAGCGGTATCGCGCCCTTCTTCTCGGATAAGTACAGCAAGATAGGAATTCAGGTTAACGAGCTTTTCGACGACGAGACCTTAAAGGCAAAGCTCAAAAATATCTGCACTCTTAAAAACCTTACTCTTGAACACGTTTATCATAAACCGCTTCTCGACGAAAACGAGCTTTATGAGACCTGTATGGAATATAAAGAAAAAATCGCCCCCTATGTCTGCGATACTCACAAGTATCTGAGCGACGCGATTAAAGAGGGTAAAAATATTCTTCTTGAGGGACAGCTCGGAACGCTTAAGGACCCCGATTTCGGTATCTATCCTATGGTTACTTCTTCGTCAACCCTCGCGGGCTACGGCGCAGTAGGCGCGGGAATTCCGCCCCATAAAATAGAGGATATCGTTGTTGTAACCAAGGCGTATTCCTCCGCGGTAGGCGCGGGCGAGTTCGTATCCGAAATCTTCGGCGACGAAGCGCAGGAGCTGAGAATTCACGGCGGCGACAAGGGCGAATTCGGCGCAACGACGGGAAGGCCGAGAAGAGTCGGCTGGTTCGACTGCGTAGCCTCGCGCTACGGAATCGAATGTCAGGGCGCAACTCAGGTTGTAATGACCGCCCTCGACTGCCTCTCATATCTTGAGGAAATCAAGGTGTGCGTCGCCTACGATATCGACGGAAAAATCACAAAGGATTTCCCGACGACTCCCGACCTCAAAAAAGCAAAGCCCGTTCTTAAAACATTTAAGGGCTGGCACTGCGACATAAGAGGAATAAAAGAATACGATAAGCTTCCGCAGGAAACCCGCGATTACGTTGAGTTTATCGAAAACGAAATGGGCTGTAATATAACAATGGTAAGTAACGGCCCCGAGCGCGAAGCAATAATCTATAAAAACAAATAAGCATAATAAAAAAGCGATTGCGTTTGCAATCGCTTTTGTTTTTTGTTTAGCAGATTTCTACTACCCAGCCCTCGGGAGCTTCGATTGTTCCCATCTGAATACCCGTAAGAGTATCGTAAAGTTTCTTTGTAATCGGGCCCATTTCCTCCATGCCTGAGGGGAAGCAGATTTCCTCGCCGTCGTTAACAATTTTACCGACGGGAGAAATTACCGCGGCGGTTCCGCAAAGACCGCATTCGGCAAAATCCTTAACCTCTTCAAGCGTAACCTCTCTGTGCTCAACCGTTAAGCCGAGATACTTTTCAGCTACAATACAGAGAGAGCGTCTTGTGATTGAGGGAAGAATTGAATCCGACTTGGGAGTAACAACCTTTCCGTCCTTGGTTACGAAGAGGAAGTTTGCGCCGCCCGTTTCCTCAACCTTTGTTCTTGTTGCGGGGTCGAGATACATATTCTCGTCAAAGCCCTTGTTGTGAGCGTCAACAATATTGTAAAGGCTCATTGCGTAGTTGAGTCCCGCCTTGATGTTACCTGTGCCGTGGGGCGCAGCTCTGTCAAGATGTGAAACGCGGATAGTAATCGGCTTTGCACCGCCCTTGAAATAAGGACCTACGGGAGTAACGAACATTCTGAACTGATATTCGTCAGCAGGCTTTACGCCGATAACGGCGTTAGAGCCGAACATATAAGGTCTGATATAAAGAGTTGCTCCGCTTCCGTAGGGGGGAACCCACGCAGTGTTTGCCTTAACTACATCCTTAACAGCCTGAATAAATCTGTCCTCGGGGAATACGGGCATAGAAAGACGCTCGCAGCTCTCCTTCATTCTTGTTGCGTTGAGGTCGGGGCGGAAGCAAACGATTTTTCCGTCCTCGGTAGTATAAGCCTTTAAGCCCTCGAAGCAGCTCTGGGAATACTGTAAAACGCCCGCGCATTCCGTCATAGTAACGTTAGCGTCGGTAGTGAGCTCGCCGTCATCCCACTTGCCGTCCTTGAAGTTGGAAACAAAGCGGTAATCGGTAGGCATATAACCGAATCCGAGGGAGCCCCAGTCGATATTCTTCTTTTCCATAGTATCGTCTCCTTTATTTGTTATAAATATACTAAATCTTATTATATCACTTTGATTTTATTTTGCAACAGTTAAATCCCCGCCGAGCACCCTGCGCTTTTTAACAAGGTAAATTATGATAAGCGGAATATCCGCAAGAAGCCACGCCGCGGGTCCCGCGTAGCATACCGCCGAAAAGCCGATAAGCGGAGTAAACACGAACGCAATCATAATACGTCCTATAAGCTCGCCCGCTCCCGCAATCATATTTGCGTAGGTAAAGCCGAGTCCCTGAAGCGAGTTTCTGAGCGTAAGAAGAACGGATACAAGAATGTAGCACCTGCTTATAGCGGTTATATATCCCATCGCCGCCTCCTTTATCGCCTCGCTTTCCCCGCTCATAAAGAGCGATACCGCCCACGGCCCCGCGTAGTAATAGATAAAGCTCATTATAACTGCGGTCAGCGCGTTCATAATAAGAATAATTCTTACGCCCTTTTTAATCCGCTCGTAGTTTTTCGCTCCGTAATTCTGACCTACGAAGGTCTGCGCCGAAACGCCGAAGCCGCTAATCGGAATATTCGTAAGATTTTCAACCCTTGCCGCCGCCGTAAAGCCCGCCATAACGGACGCGCCGAAGGAGTTGACCGCGCTTTGAAGCGCCATAGAGCCTACCGAGGTAATAGTAAACTGAAGCGATACGGGTATTCCGAGCTTTAACTGCTCAAGGGCAACCGCCTTTTTCAGCTTTAAGTCGTCCTTTTTTATCTCAACGTGGGGATTGAAGCGGAATATGTATATGCCCGTAAGCAGCGCCGCCGTCGCATGGGAAATCATAGTCGCCCATGCCGCGCCCTCAACGCCCCATTTAAAATGCTTCACGAATAACAAATCGAGTGCAAAGTTAACCGCAACGCTTACCGTATAAAAGTAAAGCGGCTTTCTGCTCTCCCCGACCGCCCTTGAAATCGCAGTAAAATTATTTGAAAGCATCTGAAGCGGAACGGCGAAATAGAGGATGTTTATATACGCCGCCGATAGCTTTATAATTTCATCCGGCGTTTTGATGAGGCGGAGAAGCGGAGTTGAAACGAGGTGCGCCGCAATAACTATTACAAGCCCGATAAGAAACGCAACGACTATGCTCGAGCCCGCATATTTCGCTACCGCGCGCCTGTCCCTCGCCCCGAAGGCGTGCGCCACGGGAATTGTAAAGCCGCTCGTAAGCCCGAGCGCCGCGCCGATAATAAGCGAGTTAATCGCGCCGACGTTTCCTACCGCCGCGAGCTCATTCGTTCCCGCGTATCTTCCGACTATAATATTGTCAACGAAGGCATAATTATACTGTAAAAGCTGCGAAAGCATAATGGGAAACGCAAAAACGAGTATCGATTTTATCACGTTACCCGACAGCATATCGTTTTTCTGTCGCATAAAAATTCTCTCTTAAATTAAACGACGGGCGGATTTCTCCGCCCATTCGCTTTTTATTTTGTAAAGAAGGTGTAGAAGCCTTTGTATGCCATATATACGTCAATCTTTGAAACAACCTCGTAAGGCGCGTGCATAGAAAGCACGGGAACGCCTACGTCGATAGTATCAACGTCCATATTCGCAATATACATAGCAACCGTTCCGCCGCCGCCCGCGTCGATTTTTCCAAGCTCGCCCGTCTGCCAGAGAACGCCGTTCTCGTCGAAGAGGCTGTGTACCCAGGCGCAGAATTCAGCCGAAGCGTCGGAGGTTGAATACTTTCCGCCGTGACCCGTGAACTTTGTTACGCATACGCCCTTGTTGATAAAGCTTGCGTTGTTCTTCTCAAACGGAGAAGGCCAGCTCGGGTCGAACGCCGCGTTAACGTCGGCTGAAAGGCATTTTGAATTTCTGAGAACGTCGCGGCCCTCGTAGCCCTCAAGCCTTGCAAGGTCCTCGATAAAGTATTTAAGATATGAGGAATTAAGTCCCGTGTTGCCCTCGCTTCCCGTTTCCTCCTTGTCGGTAAGAACGGTAATAGCCGTGTATTCGGGCGCCTCGTCTATATCAAGAATTGCCTGAAGCGCGGGATATGAGCAGACTCTGTCGTCGTGGCCGTAGCCGCCTATCATAGAGCGGTCAAAGCCGATATCGTCAACTCCGAAGGCGGGAGTAAGCTCAAGCTCCGCCGAAAGGAAATCCTTTTCAACGATTCCGTACTTTTCGTAGAGCATATTAAGGATATTGAGTTTAATCTTTTCGCTCTCGTCGTCGTCCTTAAACGGGCGCGAGCCGATAAGAACGTTAAGCTCCTCGCCCTGAACAAGCTCGGTCGCCTTGCGCTCCATCTGTTCTTTGTCAAGGTGGGGAAGAATGTCGGTAATAACGAATTTCACCTCGCCCTCTTTTTCGCCGAGTCTTACGTCAACGAAGGAGCCGTCGCTTTTACAGATTCTTCCGTGGAGTGAAAGCGGAATAGCCGTCCACTGATATTTTTTAATACCGCCGTAATAGTGAGTTTTAAAGTATGCCGCTCCGTCGCTCTCGTAAACGGGACACTGTTTTAAATCAAGTCTCGGGGAATCTATATGCGCCGCTGAAATTCTTACGCCGTCCTTGATTCCTCTCTTACCCTTAACGCAAAGGATAATCGCCTTGCCTCTGTTTGCATAATAAACCTTGTCGCCCGCTTCAAGCTGTCCGCCGAACTCGTCGAACTTTGAAAAGCCGCTGCTCTGAGCAACCTCTTCAACCCAGGAAGCGACCTCGCGCTCGGTTTTACACTCAAAAAGGAATTCCTTGTAACCCTCGCAGAAAGCGTCGCATTCCTTAAGCTCCTCTGCGCTCATAACGTCAACGCCGTTTTCCTTTTTGTTAAAAAGCATTTCCTTTAACTGTTTTGTCTTTTCGCTCATAATATTTCCTCCAGAATTCTATTAATTTGCTCTTTTATATCAGACTTTCCGTCATTGATAACCGTATAGTCGCACTTACTTAGATAATAATCCTCTGAGTGCTGCGCCCTTATTCTCTGTAACGCCTGTTCGGCGCTTATGCCGTCCCTTTCGGTAATTCGTTTTAGCCTTATTTCCTCGGGCGCTTTTACGAAAACTATTTTATAGCAGTCCCCCTGCATATCAGCCTCTATCAACTGAGGCGCGTCGAGTACGCAGAGCCCCTGCGCCGCGTTTTTACACATTTTCTTAATCTCGGGGTGCATAATCGCGTTTAGCTTGTCTGTATTTTCGCGGCTTGAAAACGCTCTTTCGGCGAGCAGCCCTCTGTCAAGAGAGCCGTTTTTTATTATGTCCTCTCCGAATTCCGCCTGTAATTTCGGGAAAATCGGAGAATTGTCTTTCGTCAGCAGTCTTGAATAATAATCCGCGTCGATTATCTTAAAGCCGAGCGTTTCAAGGTATTCGGCAACATAGCCCTTTCCCGCGCCCGTCTGACCCGTAAGCCCGAGAGTATAGGGCTTTTCAAGGTCGATTATGTTAAACGCGGCGGCTCTTATCAGCCTGTTATATACCGCCATGCCTACTCCGTTTATGCTCGGTATTCTCGCGTAAACCTTTTTTGCGCCGAGACTGTCAAGCTCTCTGAGTCTGTCAAAAAGCTCCCTCGCCTGACTTAAGCCGTCGCTCTCTTTACCGAAGGTAAGGCGCGGGATTTTAACCTCGTCCCCCTCAAAACAGAGCGCGAACGCGTCCGTTTTGCTGTTTACAAAATCCTCGTACATTTTTTTGTCCGCGTTTACTATTACGATTTTAGCTTTCGGGGAATAGTGCTTGTATTTCATTCCCGGGGAGGCGGCGGTCTCATCGCTTTTCATCTCCTCAAGCACCGCGCCCGAAAGCTTAACCTCGCCGATAACACTCTCAAGCATTTCCTTCGTTACCGCGCCTGGGCGAAGGATTGTCGGCGTTTCACCCGCAAGGGTTATAACCGTTGATTCAACGCCGAATTTACAGTCGCCGCCGTCAACTATCGCGTCGATTTTTCCGAGCATATCGTCGATAACGTGCTTTGCCCTGGTCGGTGACGGGAGACCGCTCGTGTTGGCGCTCGGCGCCGCAACGGGAACCCCCGCCGCCTTGATTATACGCCGCGCAACCTCATTTTCGGGCATACGCACCGCAACCGTATCAAGCCCTCCGCTTGAAACGTCGGGGATAATATCGGACTTTTTAAGAATTACCGTAAGCGGCGCGGGGAAGAACGCGTCAATAAGCGCCTTCGCCTTCGGCGTAACCTCTTTAACGAGCGGAATTATATCGCCCTTTTCGGCAATATGAACGATAAGCGGATTGTCGCTCGGTCTGCCCTTGGCGGCATATATGCTTTTTACGGCGTTTTCGTCAAGCGCGTTTGCGCCGAGCCCGTAAACCGTCTCGGTCGGGAACGCAACAAGACCGCCGTCGCGGATTATTTTCCCCGCCAGCGCTATGTCCTGCTCTTCAGTTCCCAGTATCTTCGTTTCCATTTTGTCTCTTATTCCTCGCCGCTGGCTTTCAGCTTTTCAGCCGTGTCCGCGGTAATAAGCGCGTCGATAAGCTCGTCAAGGTCGCCGTTTAATATCTGCTCTAATTTATAAAGCGTGAGATTTATTCTGTGGTCCGAAACCCTTCCCTGCGGGTAGTTATAGGTTCTTATTCTCTCGCTTCTGTCGCCCGTACCTACCTGCGCCTTGCGCTCGCCCGCAATCTCGGCGTCGTGCTTCGCCTTTTCGGCGTCGTAAAGTCTCGCGCGGAGAACCTTGAGCGCCTTTTCCTTGTTTTTGTGCTGGCTTCGCTCGTCCTGACATTCAACTACCGTTCCCGTCGGGATATGGGTAATACGGATAGCCGACGAGGTCTTGTTGATATGCTGACCGCCCGCTCCGCTTGAACGGAAGGTGTCTATCTGTAAATCCTTTTCGCTGAGCTCAAAGTCAACCTCCTCAGCCTCGGGAAGAACCGCAACCGTGGTAGTAGAGGTGTGAATACGCCCCTGGCTCTCGGTCTCGGGAACGCGCTGTACCCTGTGAACTCCGCTCTCGAACTTAAAGCGCGAATAAGCGCCGTCGCCGTCAACGGAAAACGAGATTTCCTTATATCCGCCGAGCCCCGTTTCGTTCGCCGAAAGGACCTCAACCTTAAAGCCCTTCGCCTCGGCGTACATTGAATACATACGAAACAGTACGCCCGCGAAAAGAGCGCTCTCCTCTCCGCCTGCGCCGCCGCGGATTTCTATAATAACGTTCTTGTCGTCGTTGGGGTCGCGCGGAAGAAGAAGGATTTTAAGCTCTTCGGAAAGTCTTTCCATATCCTCGCGGCTTGTCTCGAACTCCTCTTTAACCATTTCGGCAAAATCGTCGTCAAGCGAGCTGTCGGAAAGCATTTCCCTTGATTCCTCAAAGGTTGCCTTTGCGCCTTTGTATTCCCTGAATTTTTCAACAACGGGGGTAAGCTGTTTAAGCTCCCTCATAAGCTTAGTATAGCCCTCAAGGTCGGCTACAATCTCGGGCTGACAAATGAGGTCGTTTACCTCGTCGAATCTCTTTTCAACCTCAATTAATTTATCAAACATATTTTATTCCTTGCTTTTTATAGATTTAATGTTTTTTTCCGCCTTGCTCCTCGGAAGCATAACCTCGCGACCGCACCCGAGACAGCGGATTTTAAAATCGGCGCCGATTCTCAGCACCTCAAAATCCCTGCTCTTGCAGGGATGTGCTTTTTTCATTGTAATAATATCGCCGACGTTTACATTCATATTATCTCCCCGTTATAATTAGTCATATTATTATAACACTAACAAAACGTATTATCAACATAATTAATCGTCAAACTTCATATTATTAAGAGAAATAATATAAAGGACTGATATTATGAAATACTATCCCGAAGGAACTAACCCCGCTCTTTTAAAAAGGTTCGATACCGTAAACGAGCTGAAAGACGCAATAAACTCGCGCGAAATAGTTGAAGGCGTCGTTACAGTGTGCGACTCGCAGCATAATTTATACGTTGACCTCGGCGGCTTTACGGGCGTTCTCCCCCGTCTCGAGGGCGCGCTCGGAATACTCGAGGGCACATCCCGCGATATTGCGCTTATTTCCAAGGTTAACCGTAAGGTCTGTTTCAGAATTATGGGGCTCCACAGAGACGAAAAAGGCGGCCTCGTCCCCGTTCTCTCAAGAAGAAACGTTCAGCTTGAATGTAAAAAGGAGTATATAGATAAGCTGAGTACTGGCGATATTATCAGGGCGAGGGTAACAAGGCTCGAGAGCTTCGGCGCATTTATTGATATAGGCTGCGGAATCAATTCGCTCATACCCGTTGATTTTCTCTCTGTTTCACGGATAAACCACACCTCCGAACGCCTTAAAAACGGCGAAATAATTAACGCTGTTCTTAAAAGCACGGACGACAACAAGCTTACCTTTTCTCTTAAAGAACTTCTCGGAACGTGGGAGGAAAACGCCGCGCGATTTACCTCGGGCGAAACCGTTACGGGAATAGTGAGAAGCGTAGAGGATTACGGCGTTTTCGTTGAGCTTGCGCCTAATCTCGCGGGGCTCGCCGACCCGAAGGACGGTATTCAGAAAGGGCAGAAGGTCTCCGTTTTCGTAAAATCAATCTCAAAAGCACGAATGAAAATAAAGCTCGCGATAGTTGAAGCCTTCCCGAAAACAGACGAAGTCCCCGAGCTTGAATATTACATAACCGAGCCGCATATCGACGAATGGCTCTATTCTCCCCCCGCCTCCTCAAAAATTATTTATACAAAATTCTGAAAAATAAAACACGGACGCTAAGAAGCGTCCGTGTTTTTGCTTTTACTTTTTCGGATAAATCTTTTCCGCGCCGCCCATATACATTCTCAGCGCCTCGGGGATATTTACGCTTCCGTCGGCGTTAAGGTTGTTTTCAAGAAACGCGATAAGCATTCTCGGAGGAGCGACAACCGTATTGTTAAGCGTGTGGGCAAGATAGTTTCCGTTTTCGCCCTTGACTCTTATCTTGAGTCTTCTCGCCTGGGCGTCGGTAAGATTTGAGCAGGAGCCTACCTCAAAGTATTTCTTCTGTCTCGGGCTCCATGCCTCAACGTCAACGCTCTTTACCTTAAGGTCGGCGAGGTCTCCCGAGCAGCACTCAAGCGTTCTTACGGGTATATCGAGGCTGCGGAAAAGGTCAACCGTGTTCTGCCAGAGCTGGTCAAACCAGTATTTTGACTCCTCGGGCTTACATACGACAACCATTTCCTGCTTTTCAAACTGATGAATACGGTAAACGCCTCTCTCCTCAATTCCGTGAGCGCCCTTTTCCTTTCTGACACAGGGGGAATACGAGGTGAGCGTAAGCGGTAATTTCTCCTCGGGGGTAATAGTATCAATGAATTTTCCTATCATTGAATGTTCGCTCGTTCCGATAAGATAAAGATCCTCGCCCTCAATCTTATACATCATAGCGTCCATTTCCTCAAAGCTCATAACGCCCGTTACAACGTTTGAACGAATCATAAAGGGAGGAACAACGTAGGTAAAGCCTCTGTCTATCATAAAGTCGCGCGCATAGCTTATAACGGCGCTGTGAAGCCTTGCTATATCGCCCATAAGATAGTAAAAACCGTTGCCCGCAACTCTTCCCGCAGCGTCCATATCTATTCCGTCGAAGGTCTCCATAATATCTGTATGATACGGGATTTCATAATCGGGAACGGCGGGCTCGCCGTATTTCTGAACCTCAACATTTTCGCTGTCGTCCTTGCCGATAGGTACGCTCTCGTCAATGATATTCGGGATAGACATCATAAGCTTCGTAACCTTTTCGCCCAGCTCGTCCTGCTTTTTTGAAAGTTCCTCAAGCTCCGCCGCCTGAGCCGTTACCTGCTCTTTAAGCGCCATACCCTCTTCTCTTTTACCCTGAGACATTAAAACGCCTATCTGCTTTGAGATTTTATTTCTGTTCGCTCTGAGCTCGTCGGCTCTTGCTATTACGTTTCTTCTCTCCTCGTCAAGAGCGATTACCTCGTCAACGTAGCCGAGCTTATGCTCCTGAAACTTTTTTCGTATGTTTTCCTTAACTGTCTCGGGATTTTCCCTTACAAATTTAATATCAAGCATTGATTAGTCCTCCTTATAAAGCTCGTTCGCGATATTCTTTAAGTCGTCCTGAGAATAGAATTCTATCTGCAGTATTCCCTTGTTGCCCTTGTTTAAAACGGTAACCTTTCTTCCGAGCGTTTCCGAAAGCGAAAGCTCAACCTCGTCGAAGAAGGAATCTCGCTTTTTTCTCGTTCTCGTTTTACCGACGCTTTCAGGCTTTTTAGCGAGTCTTTCAACGTCTCTTACCGTAAGTTTACGTGAAACAATCTCGTTAGCGCAGGCGAGCATTAACGCGGGATTGTCAAACGCAAGAAGGGCTCTCGCGTGACCCGCGGAAATTTCGCCGTTTTTAGTCATTTCCCTGACCTCCTCGGGAAGTCTGAGAAGTCTGAGCGAATTCGCAATAGCGGGTCTCGACTTACCTACCGATGCCGCAATCTCCTCCTGAGTATAGCCGCATTTTTCAGCGAGCGCCTGCAAGCCCTCCGCTTCTTCTATCGGATTCAGGTCCTCTCTCTGTAAGTTTTCAATTATCGCAAGCTCCATAGCCTCGCTGTCCGAAAGCTCCTTAACTACAACGGGAACCTCGGTCAGCTTGGCAAGCCTTGCCGCGCGCCAGCGCCTTTCGCCCGCTACGAGCTGGTATCCGCCCGAGGCGAGCGGTCTTACGAGCAGCGGCTGTAAAACACCGTGCTGTCTTATCGACTCCGCAAGCTCCTCAAGCGCCGCCTCGTCAAAGGTCTTTCTCGGCTGCTCGCGGTTCGGGATTATATCGTTTAACGGTAGCGTGCTGTTGGTAAGTCCGTCGTCAAGACTGTTTTCCATCATCAACGCTCCGAGACCCTTTCCGAGTCCTGATTGCTTTTTAGCCATAATATCCTCCTCTTACTGCTTCTTTAAGAATTCGTCGGTGAATTTTTTATATGCAAATGACGCCTTGGAATACTTTTCGTAGTAAATTACGGGCTTTCCGAAGCTCGGCGCCTCGGCAGCCTTTACGCTTCGGGGTATCATTGTTTTGTAGGTTTTATTCGGGAAATACTTGTTTACCTCGTCAACAACCTGCTGAGTGAGCTTTAAACGGCTGTCGTACATAGTGAAAAGAACGCCCTCAAGCTCCAAATGAGCGTTATACTCTCTTTTTACCGTCCTTACGGTATTAACAAGCTGGCTGAGCCCCTCAAGGGCATAGTATTCGCACTGAAGCGGAACTATAAGCGTATCCGCGGTTACAAGAGCGTTAACAGACAAAAGACCTAAGCTCGGCGGACAGTCTATAATTATATAATCATATTCCACAACAAGGGTTGCGATAGCCTTTTTCAGTATCCTGTTTCTGTTTTCAAGCTCCGCAAGCTCGATTTCAGCGCCCGCAAGATTAATATCTGCGGGAAGAACACTCAGGTTTTTAAACGGCGTTTCAGTTAGTATAGCCCTCGCGGATACGGAATTTATAAGCATATCGTAGGTTGAATACTCAACCTCGCTCTTATCTATGCCTACACCCGATGTTGCGTTTCCCTGAGGGTCAACGTCTATAAGTAGTGTTTTTTTACCTTTTGCTCCAAGGCAGGCAGCCATATTGACAACCGTAGTTGTTTTTCCGACGCCGCCCTTCTGATTAAACACGGCAACAATTTTTCCCATAAAAATCACCTCAATTATAAGTATTATACATTATAAAGAGGATAATATCAATGTTTCACATGAAACTTTTTAAATATGTTTCACGTGAAACGCAGAACAGGCGAACCGAAGTCCGCCTGTCCCACGTGATGAAAAGAGGAGAATATGTTTAAAACGGTTGCCCGTTTTAAGCCTGTTTTAGGTTTTTGGGTATCTTTACCCTGTATTCTATATAGTCGTCGGTTTCCGTCTTGTCAGTTTCGGCGTTAATTCCCGAAGCGACCATGGTTTCTATCGCCTTATTAAAGGTATTTATGAATATCCGTATGTCTTTATATATCTTAGAAGGTGTTTTTTTATGCTTTTTTGGTGTTCCTGTGAGCAAATCTATGTATTTCTCCGTTTGTTCGACATTATATCCCTTTTCTTTTATTACCTTAAGCACCTTCCAGAGCTGCTTTTCGTCTTCAATTCTTAAAAGCGCTCTCGCATGTCGTTCCGTAAGCCCTTCCTTTTCTATAAAATAGCGCACGTCGGCAGGCAGTTTCAGCAGTCTGAGCTTGTTTGAAAGCGCCGACTGGCTTTTTCCGAGCCTTTTGGCGCATTCCTGCTGAGTCATCCCGAAGTGATTTACAAGCTGACCGATTGCCGCCGCCTCCTCAAAGAAGGTTAAATCGCAGCGCTGAATGTTCTCAAGGATTGAAAGCACGGCGCTTTTTTCATAATCACATTCAACCTCAAGGCACGGAACCTTGTCAACGTTTGCAAGGATAGCCCCTCTGAGTCTCCGTTCGCCCGCGACAACCTCAAAGTAGTCCGAATTATTTATTCTTCTTATCAATAGCGGCTGAAGAATTCCGTTTTCCTTAATTGAGTCCGCAAGGGAAAGCATTTCCTCGCTTTCAAATTTATGCCGCGGCTGATACGGGTTGGGGAGGAGCCTTTCGGTTCTTATATATCTGATATCGTTCATACGGCGCCCCCCTTTATATTTAATGTAATTAATATGGCTTGTCCCTTTTCTGACTATATATTAACATAAACAATTACAAAAATAAAGGATTTCTCATCGTGAGAAACCCTTTTTGTTCGACATAAACATTTCTTTTAAAGCGGCTTGGAAGCTATATTTTTATATATTCTGGGGTATGCTGTCGGAGTTTGCGATATCTTTTTTATTATAATAATTGAGCGTGAATCGCCGTTGGGAAGTTTATATGAAACGCTGCTTTCAACCTTCCCTCCGAGAACCTTTATTGCGTTCTTTGCGGTATCGAGCTCGTCGCTCGCGCCCTTAAGCGCAACAAAGTATCCGCCGACCTTTACAAACGGCATACAAAGCTCGCACAAAATGTTGAGCGGCGCTACGGCTCTTGCGGTAGCAACGTCGTAGGTTTCGCGGTACGCCTTGTCGCGGCTCAGCTCCTCTGCGCGCGCGTGGATAATTTCAGCCTTTAAGCCGCAGACCTTAAGCGCCCTTTCGATAAAAAGAAGCTTTTTTCTTACCGAATCTACGAAGGTAGTTTCGAGCATACCGTTTTTAGCAATCATAAGGGGAAGGGAAGGAAAGCCCGCTCCCGAGCCTATGTCGATAACTCTGTCGCCGTATTCGAGGTCAAAAAACTTTAATACCGCGAGACTGTCGATAAAATGCTTAACGATAATATCGTCGGGGTCGGTAATTGCGGTAAGATTATACTTTTTATTAGTGGAAATAAGCTCGCTCGCATAAAGACGGAACCGGCTCAGCATATTATCGTCTAGCTCTACACCGAAAGCCTTTGCGTATTTATATAATGTTTCACGGTTAATCATAATAATTCTCTTTATAAATAATGTGCCTGCGTTTCTTTTCTACATTGAATCAAGTATTATATTCAGCGCGGTTATATCGGCGGGGTTTACACCGCTGATACGGCTCGCCTGTCCTAAATTCTGAGGTCTTATTTTTGAGAGCTTTTCAACCGCCTCGAGCCTCAGTCCTTTAAGAGCTGAATAATCAATATCCTCGGGGATTGACTTTTGCTCAATACGGCGCATTTCCTTAATCTGCGCCTCCTGCTTTTTTATATAGCCCTCGTATTTTACCGAGATTTCAACCTGCTCAAAGATTTCCTCGGGTAAGTCGGGCCGCTCTGTGTCGAGCGGGGCGAGGTCGGCGTAGGTTATTTGAGGTCTTTTAAGAAGCTCTAGCATTTTACAACCCGTTTTAAGCGGCGCCGTTCCTTTTGAAACAAGAATTTCCTGCAATTCTTCGGTAAGCGGAATTGAAAGCTCCTTTACTCTCTTCATTTCCTCTTTTATAAGCTCCTGCTTTTTAAGAAAGGCGTTGTATCTCTCCTCGCTTATAAGCCCGATTTCATAACCGATTGGGGTGAGGCGCGCGTCGGCGTTATCCTGTCTTAAAACGAGGCGGTATTCGCTGCGCGAGGTCATCATTCTGTACGGGTCTGTACAGCCCTTCGTTACAAGGTCGTCGATAAGCGTACCTATATAAGAGCCGCCGCGGTCAAGAATAAGCTCGCTTTTTCCCTGTATCTTTCTCGCCGCGTTAATTCCCGCGACAAGTCCCTGCGCAGCCGCCTCCTCCTCGCCGCTCGAGCCGTAGAACTGTCCCGCGCCGTAGAGTC
>CAMVRG010000022.1 GCA_947169815.1 uncultured Clostridia bacterium
GAAACGGAAAGCCCGTCAATTTTCGGCTCTACGACATATTTAACGTCGCTTACGCTCTCTCTTACCCTCTTATCGAAATCGCGGATTACGTCCTTTGAAAAAGCATCCTGAAGAGATTCCATTCTGACGTTATGAATAACCGACTCGAAGGAGTTGTCAGCCTTTCCGCCTACTCTTTTGGTAGGAGAGTCGGGAGAGTCGTATTCGGGATACTTTTCCTCAAGCGCCTTGAGCTCCTTCATCATCATATCGTACTCATAGTCCTCTATTTCGGGCGCGTCGTCATTATAATATCTCTCTGAATGGTATCTCAGTAAAGACCTTAAATCTTCAATTTTCTTTTTTATATCTTCCATAGTATTACCCCGTAAAATTCATTCTTAATATTATATCATTTTATAATAAAATTATCAATATAAAATAAAAATAAGACGCATTAATTACGCCTTATTTTTTATTAGAGTATTTACCGTAAATCTTACTTCCGTTTACCGACTTGTAAGCGCGGATTTTATAGTAGTATTTCTTACCCTTTTTCTTCTTATCCGTATAGGAGAATTTCTTCTTGCTTACGGTTTTAATGAGCTTATAGGTTCCGTTTTTACTTGTACTGCGGTAAATCTTATAGCCCGAAGCGCCCTTGATTTTATTCCACGAGAGCCTGTTTCCCTGCTTTTTGGATTTAGACGCAGTAAGCTTAATATCCTTTGCGTATAAGGGATAAGCCTTATCCTTGATATAATACTTACCGAGTTTGTTTCCCTTAACCGTATTACCGTAGTATATATACGCCTTTGAGCTTTCGTCAACGTTAATTGCGTAGGATTTATTGCTCTTAATCGTGTTGCTTTTAAAGGTATTTTTTGCGCTGCTGTTTACCGTTGAAATACCGTTATTAAAACCCTTGACGGTATTCTTTGAAAAAGTATTTGAAACGCCGCCGTAAACGAGAATTCCGTCAGACGAGGAGTCGGCAGAGCTTATAATACTGTTTGAATAAACCTTACATTTATTTGCCATTTCCATTATTACGCCGTCTGACGAAGCAGAATTAACGCTTATTTTATTTGAATAAACACTGAGTCCCTCTGTATAGTATTCGCCCTCGTTTATTTTGATTTCCTTTCCATAGTCTCCCGAAACATAGCCGCCGTATACCGAAATTCCGCTTGAATTGAATCTCGAGGTATTATTCGTTATCTTTAAGACATTGTTTTTGATTACAGAGTTTGTATTCTTGTAAATCAGGGTTGAGGCGCTGCTCAGATTGGGCATAAAAAATCTGTTTTTCACGTTCATTTCGGGAAACGACTGAAAGATAATCCCAAGCGTTGCGCCGTTAATCTTATTATTTGAGATAAGCGAGTTTCTGAAATTAAACGCGCATATTCCTATATCGGTCACATTGTCAAAGGTGTTATTCGTAATTCTTATGTTATTGAAATAGCTTCCTACAACGCCCGAGCGGGTTCCGACTCCCGAATAAACGTCCGTGAACTTACAGCCGTTTACCGTTATATTTTTACAGGGCGTGTCGTCGTATTCTTCATATGACGAAAAATGCGAGGACGAGTGAATTATATCAATCTGAACAGCAAGCCCGTCGGTAGACTCAGTTTTATAATAGCCGTCGAAAACGCAGTTATTTATACTGAAATTATACGCCGCGGCGAGCTCTAAATGATGAGCATTTTTCTGGTTTTCAAGAACGCAGTTTTTAACGGTTATATTCTTACAGTGAGCAAAGCGCATTATACACGAGCCCTTAAAATTGCCGTTCCATACGCCGCCGTTTATTGTTATATTTTCATACCCGTCATAACCCGAATTCGCCTCTTCCTGAACGCCGAGCTTGAGCATATTTCCGCTTTCAAACCCTTTTAAGAGCACGGTATCGGGTTTAAGATTAAGAGTTGTATAGCTATATATGTGAAGACCGCTTTTAAGAGTATAATTACCCGAAGGAAGATTGATAACATAAGGACTGTTTTTAGTTGCGTTAATCTTCGCTTCCTTCAGCGCATTTTCAATGTTTTTATACGCGTTTTCGCTCATCTGATTTTCTGTAATATTAATTACGGTTGACGAAGCGTGAGCCGTAAAAGGAAATGCGCAGATAACAATAAGCACAGTCAGAATCGTACATATAAACCTTTTCATATTTCCCTCCGAAACAAAATTAAATAAATTATAACAGAAATGTAATTATTTGTAAAGAAATATAATTATAATATTAACTATAATAGAATAAAGGCGGTGATAACTTGAAACTTACTGTTATAGGGGGCGGCGGAGTACGCTCAATGTTTCTTGCAAAAAGCATAGCTAAAAAATCAGACGCGCTCGGAATTGATAAACTTGTATTTATGGATAACGATGAGGAAAAGCTTTCAATTTACGGAAAAATGGCGAAGAGAGTTGCGAATCTCCTTAACCCCTCGCTTGAATTCTCGCTTACAACCGACGCCGTTAAAGCCGTTAAGGACTCGGAATATGTAATTACAACTATCCGCGAGGGCGGCGACGAAATGAGAGTAAAAGACGAAAGAATTGCGCTGTCCCTCGGCGTTCTCGGTCAGGAGACAACGGGCGCGGCTGGGCTTTCCTTCGCTATGAGAAGCGTTAAGGCGCTTGCCGAATACTGCGAGCTTATAAAAAAATACGCAAAACCCGATTGTAAGGTTTTTAATTTCACTAATCCCGCGGGCGTTGTAAGCCAGACCTTAAGCGATATGGGGTATGATTTTACCTACGGTATCTGCGACGCGCCGTCGGGTATGCTGCGCTCGTTTGCGAAGCTCTATAATGTAAATCCCGACGACGCTTCGGGCGAAGTTTACGGTTTAAACCACCTTAGTTATTTTACCTCGGTAAAGCTCGGCGGTAAGGAAATGCTTTACGATATTATCAATAATGACAGAGCGTAGACCGAAACGGATTTAAGATACTTTGATAAAGAGCTAATGCTTGAGAGAAAGGCGATTTTAAACGAATATCTCTACTATTTTTATTACCGCGAAAAGGCGGTAGCAAATATACTGAAAGCCGCAAAGACGCGAGGCGAACAGATATGTGAGATAAACAAAAAAATGACCGCTGAGCTTAAGGAAATTGACATAGACTCAGATTTTGAAAAGGCGTTTAAAGTTTTCGAGCACTGGTACGGGGAACGCGAAAATAATTATATGTCAAGCGAAACTGGTATTAAAAGAGAAAATGAGTGGCATTTCGATATCAACGAGGACGACGACGGCGGCTACGCAGGAGTTGCGCTTAAATATATTGAGATTATGCAGAGTAAAAAGAACGGCTCAATGATACTCTGTACAAAAAATAACGGCGCTATTTCGGGACTCAGGGACGACGATATTGTCGAAATTACCTGTGAAATAAACGAAAACGGAGTATTCCCCCACCGCTTTGACACTCCCGACGAACAGAGCCTTGAGCTTATAAGAAGGGTTAAAAATTACGAAAGACTTTCCTCAAAAGCAATAAGAGAAAAGTCTTATAAAACCGCCATAGAGGCTCTTACTCTACATCCGCTCGTAAACTCTTACTCGCTTGCAAAAAAGCTGATTGAGGAGTATTCAGAGCTTAATAAGGAATACTTAAAGGACTGGAGATAAATATGGGTTTTATTTCGGGCGCTGACAAAACAAATATTGACCTTTTGTACGGCGGTATGCCGAGACTTCCCGATATCGGTGAAGAGATATATTCAAAGGATTTTTCAGTTAAACTCGGCGGGGGCGTATGCGCTACGCTTATTAATCTTGCGCGACTCGGTCTCGATACAAAATTGATAACCGAGCTTGGCGACGATATGTTTTCACTCTTTGCAAAAAGAGAATATGAAAAGCTAGGGGTGAATCTTTGTAATATATACGATGACGACGGAATCCCCGTCAATATTACATCGGCGGTAATTCTTGAAAACGACCGTTCGTTTATATCCTACGGAAGCGGCGGAATAGCTGATACCGAAGAAAAAAGAAACAAGATATATGAATATGAGAAGGGCGCGGATATAGTTCTTATGCATACCGACCCTCTGATTAATGAGTATAAAAAGCTGAAAAGCGAAGGCGCGGTTTTAATTCTCGATACGGGCTGGGACGACAGCCTTTCGGTTGAAAAATACAGAGAATATCTCAAAACCGCCGATTACTACACACCCAACAGAAAGGAAGCGCTTAAAATCACGGGAGCCGATTCGATAGAGGAAGCGGCTACAATTCTTAACAGATTTTTCCCCGACGTTATAATCAAGCTCGACAGCGAAGGCTGTCTTCACTATGACGGTAAAGAATTCACGCTTATTAAGAGTATACGGGAATTCAGACACGTTGATTCAACGGGCGCGGGAGACGCTTTTCTTGCAGGATTTACTTACGGAATATGCAAAGGCTATACCGTTAAGGACTCAATTCTTTTAGGCAATATAACGGGAGGCAAGGCAGTAACCGAAACGGGTGCGCTCAGCGCGTATGTTAACGAAGAAGAATTGCTGAATATATATAATAAAAACCGACTCAGATGAGCCCCGTTTGTCATAAGGAGGTCACGGTTTAAGTTGTCTGCTTTCACCCATCTTGGCGATTAAAAATCGCCTGAATACGCAAGTATGCAGACAATTTTGTAATCACCAATCTGAATAAAATCAAAAAACTTAAACTGCAAAGCACCTCAAAATCAAATATTTTGTGCAAGAAGCAGGCACAAATCAACGGCAAGGCTGGCGCCTTGCCGTTGATTTTAACGAACTAATTGTGCAAAAGAGTTGATTGTTGAGGCGTAACATCCTTATAACAAGCGGGGCTGAGTCGGTTTTTTATAGTTTATTTCAGTTCAATATCGGCGGTATAATCTCCGTAAACCCACGAGACTTTATCTCTTACGCCTATGCTGAGACTGTATTCTCCGCTTTCCTCAGCCTCGCTAAGGTCGACCTTAACCTTAAGGTCGGTAGCCGTAAGAACAGTTCCCTTGGGAACGATTACCGTAACTCTTGAATTATCAATTCCGTTTACGGAAGCCTTCTTTCCGTCGGGAACGCCGCTTAGCGTTACGTCAGAAGTCTTAATCGGAACTGTTATCTCTTCATAATCGTCAGAAACCGTAACGGTAACGTTAATCTCGCTGTCGGTATCGTCTATTATATAAACGCCCTGAATACTGTTAGTATCAAAGGTAAACTCATTCTTTCCGACCTTAAGGTCGCTGTAATTGACTGTACCTATAACTGCCTTAGAAATATCTGTGCTTTCAAGAATTCCGACATTGAGTTTGGTAACCGAATAATTCACGCTTACCGCTCCCTTAACAGCGTCAGACGGAGCGCCTTCAAAATCAACCGATACGGGAAGTTTCGTCTGTTTAAGGACAGGAAGAGTAACGGATATTCCGTTTAACTTTTCGCCCTCGTTATTGACTGAGGTAAGAGTAAGATAATTAAGCTCAACTCCACTGCCCTCGGGCTTAAGTTCGCAGTCCTGAGAGAAAGATTCCTTAAGCTTTGTATTCTTCCCGAAATCAATTTCAGCGGTAACCTTGTCGATATTGTCAACATAGGTCTTAGGACCTGTAACGATAACGCTGTCCTCGCTCATTACGGGCGTTCCGAATACATAACCGTCTGCAACATTATTCTGGTCAAACGCGAGGGAAATATCAAAGGTCTTTGATTCCTCAACATCAAAATACGCCTCAACCGACGAGGGATAAACCGAGGTTACGGTGAATTCCTTTCTCGTCGATTTATTTGTAATAAGAATAGGAATACTGTGTTCCCCTGCTCTGTTTACGTTACTTGTATCAAATTTAATGTTGAGGTCTTTTTCGTTTACCTGACCTATAACATACTTCGCGCCGCTTACGGTAACGTCAATATCGACGGAATTCTGAAGAGTATAATACTCCATACCGAGCTGCTGGGACAAATCGTCGCTGATTTTAATCGGTACGTTTATATTAATAGTTCTCGTTTCGTCTGTACCGATATTGAGAGAGGTAACAACCCATACCAGAACCGCAAGAAGAAGGGCTGTAATAATAAGGTATTTATCGTTAAATATTAGTTTTCTCAGCGAATTGCTTTTATTATTCTGAGCCATTATTTACCCCTCCTTATCAGTCGTTTAATGAATCCGTCGCCCGAAGCGGAGGAAGAAGGAATAAAGGTTGTTGAAAGAACGTCCCTTAAATCGCCGCTTGATACGTTCTGGGTAAGCTGTCCGTTTCGGGCGTAGCTGATACCGCCCGTTTCCTCACTTACTACGATAACTACGGCGTCGCTCTGTTCGGACAGACCGATTGCAGCGCGGTGGCGCGTTCCGAGAGACGAGGAAATGTCAGAGCTTTTTGTAAGCGGAAGAATACATCCCGCGGCGCAGATTTTCGTATCTCTTATAATCATAGCGCCGTCGTGCATAGGCGATTTCGGGAAGAAGATATTTTCTATAAGCTCCTTTGACGGTCTTGCGTTGAGAACCGTTCCCGTTTCGACTATATCGCCGAGCATTGTTTCCTTTTCAAATACGATAAGCGCGCCTATCATATTATCGGACATATCCGCGCAAGCCTTACAGGTTGCATCAATAGATTTATTAATTTCACTTATTTCAACCGCATTTCCCGAAGAAATAATATTCCTCAGAGAGTTTCTCGCGGCGCCGACGCCCATCTGTTCAAGAATACTTCTTATTTCGGGACCGAACAGTATTACAACAATAATAAGAATATTTGAGAATACTGCTTTCAGAATATAACTCGAAGCGCTCATTCCGAGGAAGGAGACGAGAAAATAAAGCGCGGCAACAAAGATAAGTCCTTTAATAAGCTGCATTGCTCTTGTTTCTCTCAATATTCTGATAACTATATAAAGTACAACGGCAACAAAAATAATATCGACAAGGTCAATCAGATTAAATGTACTGAAAAGACTTTTAATCTGAGAGAAATAGTCAATTACCGAATTCCATAGATTTTTAAAATACCTGAATCTGAGCGCTAATTCTAAAAACTGCATTTACAACTTCCTCTTAACTTTAATATAATTATATTAACATATTTAAGATAAGAAATAAAGGGAATTTATAACTTTTTTAAAACTTTGTAAAACTTATCGCATTCTTTAAGAGTATTAAAATAACCTGCGCTGAGTCTTACCGTACCTGTCTCGAGCGTATTCATTGTCTTATGAGCAAGGGGCGAGCAGTGATAACCGCCTCTTACACAGATATTGTTTTCCGAAAGAAGAGCAGCGGTTTTTTCGCTTGAGTAATTTTTAAAATTGAAAGAAAGAACGGGCATAGATTTTTCAGATTCGGGATATGAGGTATAAAGGTTTACGTTTTTATTCTCATAAAGAATTGAGTAAAGACTTCTTATAAGCGATAATTCGTGGCTATATATTTCGTCTGTTCCGATTTTATTTATAAACTTTATTCCGTACCCGAGAAGGATTATCCCCGCGGCGTTAAGCGTTCCCGATTCAAGTCTGTCAGGCATAAAGTCGGGCTGAAAGGGTTCAAGAGAATTGCTTCCCGTTCCGCCCTCCGCTACTGTACGAAGAGTAATTCCGTCTCTGACGCCTATAAACCCCGTTCCCGAAGGACCGTAGAGCGCCTTCTGTCCAGAGGAACAGATAATATCAATATTATCGCGTATTGCGTTAATATCGCTTATCCCTGCGCCCTGGGAGGCGTCAAGGATAAAGAGTATTCCCCTTTCCTTACATAGCTTTGCGAGCTCTTTAACAGGCATTCTGATTCCGAACACATTACTTGTATGAGTTAAGATAATCGCCTTTGTTTTCTCATTTATTAGGCTTCGGAAGGAATTTATAAAATCGTCTTTATTTTCGCAGTATTTTGCTATTGCAAAATCAGCGATACCGTCGGTTTTTAGCTTATTAACAACACGGTACACGCTGTTATGCTCAAAGGGACTTATAATAAAATTACAGCCCTTTTCACATACTCCCTTAATCGCGAAATTAAGCGCCTCGGTACAGTTTTTTGTGAAAGCGATATTTTCAGCGCTGAAGCCGAACATTTCGCCGAGCAGCTCTCTTACGTCAAAAACCTTTTGAGCTGTTTTAAGCGACGGAAGATAGCCGCCGCGCCCGATATTAAACGAATAGTTTTTAAACGTTGCTTTCGCTTTATTTAAAAGCATGTCGGGTTTCGGATATGATGCGGCGCTGTTGTCAAAATAAATCATTTATCTTTCACACTCACAACGTTTATTCCGTTAGCTATAAGATAATCACTTACAAATCTTATATCTCTGCTTTCAAGCTCAACCGTATATCCGCAACCCTTAGACTTAGAAGGATTTCTATCTCGCCCTATCGAAGCTGTAATCCCCTCTCTTTTAAGGAGCTTTACGGCTCTCTGGGCGTTTGTAATTGTATTTACGTTAACTGAGTACAAAATAACACCTCGCTTTGCATATGAGTATATAAATACTCCTTATATTTTATGCAAAAGCGAGATGTATAGTTAATTTTTATTCAATAAGCGTTCCTTCGGTTTCAATTTCTCCGTCAGCCACGGCAACGTCAACGGCGGTATTGACCTTCTTAACAAGTCGCTGTACCTGAATAAAGGAAATAATCCCGAGAATTGAATAGACAATAAGCGCGATTCCGAGAAGTCGGAAAATAGCTACGGTTGTTTCATTAGTATTAGCAACCGCAAAGCCGCCGAAGCCTATACAGGCAAGCGAAAGAAGAATTGACAGCCAGCCGAAAAGCAGTCTTGCGAGCGTTACCCTTACGGATACGACGAGATTAAACACGCCGAAAATTATAAGCATAACGCCGATTATACCGACTATAACGTTAATAATCGGAATTACGTTAGTACTGATTACTATTCCGAGAATAACGGTTATAATACTTGTAATAAGCGAGCCGATAAACTTGTCTTTTACGGCGTAATTTATAATGCCGATTAATCCCGAAGCAATAAGCGAAATACCGAATAAAAGTGAAATTGCGTCTCTCGATTTATCGGGAAATATAAGAAAGAACAGACCGAGCGCAAGCGTTACAATAATAACGGCTAACGAATACTTTTTAATTCTTGAAATATATTTCATAATATCACCTAATAACAGAGAGGCTCACAAGAGCCTCTCACTATAATTATTCTTCTTTCTGAGAATCCTCGATTACCTTCTGAGTAATCTGTTCGGGGCATCTTTCATATCTTGCAAATTCAGTAGTGAATGAGCCTCTGCCCTGAGTAATCTGACGCATAGCGATTGAGAAGGTAGTCATTTCGCCCTGAGGAACTTCAGCAACGATTTCCTGCATTCCGTCGCCGATAGGAGTCATACCGAGAACTCTTCCGCGGCGCTTATTGATATCGCCCATAATGTCGCCCATAACCTCGTCGTTACAAACCGCGTTAAGCGTTACGATAGGCTCAAGAAGAGCGGGACCTGCATTGGGAATACCGTTCTTGAAAGCGATTGAAGCAGCGGTCTTGAACGCCATTTCGCTTGAATCTACGGGATGATATGAACCGTCGAAAAGAGTAGCCTTAACGCCGACCATCGGATAGCCTGCAAGAACGCCCTTTTCCATAGCTTCTCTGAGACCCTTTTCTACTGCGGGGAAGAAGTTCTTGGGAACTGAACCGCCGACAACTCTTTCGCCGAAGATAAGCTCATCTGAATCACAGGGCTCAAATTCAATCCAAACGTCGCCGAACTGACCGTGGCCGCCCGACTGTTTCTTATGTCTTCCCTGAACCTCAACCTTCTTGGTAATAGTTTCTCTGTAAGCAACTCTCGGCTGAACAAGGTTAGCCGATACCTTATATCTTTCCTTCATCTTGGAAAGGCAAACGTCAAGGTGCTGCTCGCCGAGACCTGAAAGTATAGTCTGACGGGTTTCTGTATTATTAACGAATGTGATTGAGGGGTCTTCCTCAATTATTCTGTTAGCTGCGTTTGCAACCTTTTCCTCTTCGCCCTTCTTCTCAGCAGTGATAGCCATTGAGTAAGTAGCGTTAGGAATATCAACGGGGTCAAGAGTAAGTACGTTACCCTGAGCGCACATAGTGTCGCCAGTCTTGAATGTTGAAAGCTTAGCGATAGCGCAGATGTCGCCCGCTACGCATTCCTTGAGATCCGTCTGCTTAGAGCCGAGGGTTGAAACGAGCTTGCCGAGTCTTTCCTCATCGCCCGTTCTTGCGTTAACTACGGACATACCCTGAGAAAGCTTACCGCGAACAACCTTGAAGAAATTGAGTTTACCGATAAACGGGTCCGCAAGAGTCTTGAAGCATACCGCAGCAAGAGGACCAGCCGCGTCACATTCAACGTCGTTTTCAGCCTTAGGTGCGGGAGCGCAGTCCTTAATGAAATCAAGAAGAAGGTCAACGCCGACGCCCGTAAGACCTGAAAGAGCGAATACGGGAACGATAGTTCCTTCGGCAAGACCGAGTGTAAGTCCCTTAATCTTGTCAGCCTTTGTGAGCTCTTCGCCCTCGAAATATTTTTCCATAAGCTCGTCGTCAGTACCTGCAACAGCCTCGTTGAATACCTCTCTGAGCTCGTCAATCATACCGTCGTCGGATAAATCGTCCTCTTTCTTATGTACGCCGTTATATGAATATGACTTATCGTCTATAAGATTATGATATCCGATAATCTTTCCGCCGCTAACAACGGGTACAACTACGGGACAAAGAGTTGAGCCGAACTCGTCAACAAGTCCGTTAAAAGCCTTATGGAAATCAGCTCTTTCGTCGTCCATCTTAGTAGTTACAATTATACGCGACTTATTCATCTTTGTAGCGGCTTTAAAAGCCTTCTCATCGCCCGCTGCAACGCCTGAGCGTGAAGAGGTTACAAGAATAGCCGTATCGGCAGCGCGAAGTCCCTCGGAGATACCGAGAGCAAAGTCGAAAAGACCGGGAGTGTCGATTAAATTAATCTTAGCCCCGCTATAATTAAAGGAAAGAACCGAAGAGGTAATGCTGACGCCTCTCTTCTTTTCCTCGGAATCGCAGTCGGATACGGTATTGCCGTCTGCAATCTTACCCATTCTTTCTGTTACGCCTGCAACATTAAGCATAGCCTCGCTGAGAGTGGTCTTACCCTTGGAAGCGTGACCTACTAATGTTACGTTTTTTACAACTGACATAAATATTTCCTCCAAAAATGTTCATTGTTAAAATTGTATAATATTTTAAGTAATATGTCAATATTTTTTTATATTATATATTAGTAAAGAATAAACTTGTATTTTTCGCTGAATTTGTTATTATTATTCTGTAAGGCGGTGAGATTTTGAAAAAGGCTGTAACACATTTTAACGCAGTTATTTTCGCGGTTATATTTATAATCGCGTGCGTCTCTTCGAGCTTTGATAAGTATAAGGGAGAGTATCTTTTCGGCTATTTCGGACCTCATTCTCTTTCCTTTACGGTTATACGTTATGCCGTTATTACGGTTATAATTTTCGCGCTGACATATTTAAACAGAAACAATACAAAACTCTTTACAGTAATTCTTCCGACTGAGCTTGTAATAGTTTCAATATGCGCTTACATAGATTACTTCATAACTCTTAAATTCATTTATAATTATTCTTACTGTTTATGGCTGGGCGCTTCTATAAGCGTTGCGACGGGAGCGCTTTTTCTCGCCTCACTGCTATTTATCAAGAATGATTTTGATAGAATATTTAAGACGTTACTAAGAGCATACGCTCTCATTTATATTCTTATTTTTTATGTATCGTTTATAAGAAAGCCCGACTCGTTTACTATGACGGTAAATATGAGCCTCGGTAACGGTACACTTAAGTATTTTTCATATGTCATACGTTATTTTGACGATCCGTATCTCGCATTAATCTGCGTGGGGAACATTTTAATCTTTCTTCCCCTGCCCTTTATAATCAAGGCGCTAAGTTTCAGAATAAATGATTATATTATTCTCATAATCGGGCTGATTCTTCCGTTTATTGTTGAGGCGTATCAGTACATATTCCGATGCGGAAACGTCGATATAGACGACATAGTACTTAATATTACGGGATTTTTAATCGGATTCTTAATTATGAAAACCGTATATAACAAAAAAATAAAGGCATCGTAAGATGCCTTTTAATTATAGTATCTCTTCAAGTACGCCGAGCCATTTATCCGTCAGCTTATAATCCTCGTTTTCAAACAGAGAGTTATGAAGGCGGAATATCATATCAATAATTGCGGCGTCCCTTATTTTATCTATCGGACAGAGTACCGAGAAATACTTAAGAAGCTCCTCGAAGAGCTCTTTTTTATCCGCAGTCCCGTTATCGGTAAGCTCGGTTCCGATATATCTCGCTATATCAAATTCCTTCGGAGCTATATATCCTATCGGGTCAATAGCGCAAAGCTGACCGTTCTTTTCCATCATATTATAGCGGTGTAAATCGCCGTGAAGAAGAACATGCTGACTTTCCGAAAAGGTATCGTCAAAAAGCTCGACGGCTTTATTAACGTAGTCCATAATAAGCTCTTTTTTATACTTGAAATCAGTCTCGCTGAGCTTATTATTCAGTATCTTTTTATAATCCTTGAAAAGGCTTAAATCGCTGTGCTTTTCGCTTACGTAACCGTTAATTACCTTGGCAAAGAATTCAAGGAGCTTTCTGTTATTCTTATCAAAAGATAAATCAACGTCCTGACATCTTTCAAGAAGAATTGAAGAGCATTTATCGTCAAAATCATAAAGCTCGCACATAAAGGAAGAATTTATCCACTGATAGCAGGAGCGCTCGGAGACGTATCTGTCAATAAATGGCGGAATAATCTTAAGAACGCAGGGACCGTATTTTACGGATTTTGCAAGGAAGATAATACCGAAATGAGAGTTCTTTATAAGCGAATACTCTGTAATCTGCCAGTTTTTCAGAAGCTTCGGAACAGAGCGTTCAAGCTCGCGTCTCCACGCCTTTGCTTCAACGGGATGATAAATTGAAAGGAAGGCGTTTAGTCTTTCAACATTCTCCAAAATATTTGAAAAATCGACGTCGTTATCCCTCGCGTTTATTAGCGCTTCAAGGTATTTTAAGTCCGCGGGGTAAGTGAGCTTAAAGTTATTCTTAAAATCAAAATACAAATTGATTTTACTGTTTTCGGGAAGCTGCTGAGTAACCTCGGTAAGCGGCGATTCGCTGTCAAAATTATCTCTTAGAAGCGGAAAATTAAAGCCCTCGGGAGACTGCATTAAATAGTATCTCTCGCGGTCAACCTTCTGGAAATCGTAACATCCGAGCGAGTCGGTAATCTTCTGAGCGGTAACAACCGCGTCGTTCTTTTCAAGAAGAGTAAAATATGAATCTATAAGCTCGCCCGTAATCATCGGGCGTACCGCGTCGCAGACTATAAGATTATTGCACTTATAGTTCGAGTCAATATAATCTATAACGTTTTTAAGGCTTCGGTTTCTTGTTGTTCCGCCCTCCATCATATCAATTCCGTTTTCATTACATATATCGGCAAGATAAACGGAATTTGCCTCTACGTTTGTAGCGATAATAAGCTTATCAATGCTTTTTGACGAAAGAATTGACTCGATTACGTATTCAATAACCATTTTACCGTTAACCTTGTGGAACTGCTTCGGCACGTTACTTCCGAATCTTGTTCCGACTCCGTTAGCTAAAATTGCTACAATATTCATATTTACTCCTTTTCAATTTCAAGCTCTCTCAGTACCTCAAGCTGAATAACAGAAGCCGAAGAGCTGTATTTTAATGCGTTTTTTGCTTTATTTTTCTTTTTGAATAAACCGTCGGCAAGACGGTTCAGCCTTGCGACAGGATAAAGAAAAGCATGCTTCTTATAATACGGATAGCATATTTTAAGATAATCCCTGCCCGGAAAAGCCATCTTAAGAATTATTTTCAGCTTTGAATTACCGCCGCTACCGAGATATTTCGCGGGGACCGAGCTTATTTCGTACCCGAAGCTTCCTCCGTCAAGGAAAACGTTTTCGAGTTTTAAAAGCAATTCTCCGTCAATCTCAACGGATGACTTAATCGGCGTATTAAACCATAATTTACAAAGCGAGGTCAGTATCTCGGAGGTTTTAAGTATATTCGCCTTTTCGCAAAGGGAAAAGAATCTCTCCCCGTCAAAGTCGTTAATCCCTCTTATAATCAAATCAACGTCAAGCAGCATTCTTATTCCCGCGCCGCGGTAAGAAAGGTGCTTTGCGAGATGACAGATAACGAAAAGCAGCTCGTCGTAATCGCTGAGTTTACATTCAAATTCGTCCGTTTTTTCGGCAACAGAAAAAATATCGTCAAAGTAGTTTCCGTTCACGTCGGGCTGAGAGTGAATTTCAATTTCGGTGTTAAATAACATAAGAGTCAGCGTATGAGAGACATACTCTTTAATTATAAGTCCCCTTTTCTTAGCCTCAGCGTAAAGCTCTTCAAGGGCGTTTTCCTCAACTATAACGTCAATATCGCCGCTCGTTCTCAGCTCGGGCTGAGGATAATAACGCTTGATATTAATACCTTTTACAAAAAGATAATTACACTTACAGGAGTTGAGAAAATCCCGAGTCATTTCATACGCGTTTTCCCTTAAAGCGTAGTTTTTAACGGTATATCCGAGAGACTGATTAAAGAAAGATTTTACCTCGCCCTCGGGGAGATATTCGGTTTCTACAAGCTTAAGCTGATTAGCGATAATCCCGCCTACGTCGTGAATATCTGCAAGACGAAAAAGCTCGCTGAAGTCAACCTTTTTTCCTTTCGGAACGCTACGGTTAACAAACGAGGAAAGCAGTTCAATGAAATACCTTTTTTCGTCAGTCATAATCTACCTTTTAACTTTGAATTCATAGACCTTCATACCGCCGCTGAATTCGTTTACAAGTTCATATTTTACCTTTAATTTATAGTGCTCTTTATAGTATTTTACAAGATAGTCGGGTAAATCCTTATTTCTTGAAATAAATCTTACATCATCACAAAGAATTGTATTAATAGCGTTATCTTTATATTCAGTCATTTCAAGTCTGTCAAGTAAGGCGTACCAGTAATAAGAGTATATAAACCAGTCGCCCTCAGGCGTATAAACGGGAACGTTTTCATACTGAGAGGAAAGTAACGTCAAATGCTGGTCATATAGCTTATCGGCGCTGAGGGGCGCAGCAAGATATACGTGTTCGCCGTCCTCTTCAATACAGTTTACCGTATCGCTGTAATCTACGTACTTTTTATCGTAGGTCTTAAAGCAGACCGCAGAAAGAAGAACAGTAAAGACTAAAACAAGAGATACAATTATCGGAAAAAACCGCTTATAATCGAAGATTTTAAAGGGCTTAAGCTCCTTTATTCTCTCTTTTTCCCCGCAGACAATGTAAATAAGAAGAATAATACCGAGCGCTGCAATCGGGTCGGTAACGCGGACTACTCCCCTTCTTCTTACGAAAAGATAGAGCTCGGCTAAGCCCGTAAACGCCGCCGAGGACAAAATCTCAAGGCGTTGTTTTTTATAGATAATAAAGAGAATTACCGCAAGCCCAGCGAGACAGAAAATATAATTAACAATTGGATTTTCGAGTTTATATATATTCTTTACTATCTTAATTACATTAATATTGTATTTATCTTTGAAGTCACGGGTATCCTTAATTACTTTTAGCTTTTCGGCGGAATAAGCCTCCTTATCGCCGTAAACAAACTGCTTATAAATACTGAGGTCGTTAGCGGAGATTCCCGCTTCCTTAAATTTCTTTTTATGCTTTTTATAGTTTATCTTTCCTTCATCAGACGCCGCGCTTCTGTATTTCTGAAACTCGGAAAAGTACATCTCTGAAGGGATAGTTTTATTATATTGCTTATGTATGGCAGTAACGCCGAAATTTGAAATAATACTGATTACAATTATAAGCGAAACAACCGCCGCGCTGTTACGCTTTTTTATTACTCCGAAAACAAGAAGCGGAATAAAGATTAAAAGCATACAGTAAAGCGTGCTTCCGCTTCTTGACATAAACGCGAGAATTAAAAGCAAAGTGCCGAAGATAATATGCGGTATGCTCTTTTTATTCAGTTTCTCAACATTACTGATAAGCCATAGCACGCCTGCCGCGGCAAGTAAAAACGAAATTACCGTAAACGATATTCTTGTAAGAAGGAAAAAGTCAACGCCCGCAAGAATAATAACATAAATTATACTTGCCTCGCGCTTTTCAAGTATCTTGAATAATACCGCGAAAGCGAGGTTAAATAAAACGAGATAGAGAAGCGAAAACCAGTTAACAACGCCCGTAAGCGAATAAAGAAACTTAAGCAGAAAGCCGAAGCCTATGTTCAAAAACATAAGCTGTTCGCTGTGGGTATTAAAGGTATAGCTCGTCGCCATATTATACATAAGTATATCGTCAACCGCGCCGTATCTTACTATGCCGAGAAGCATAGCAAAAACGGTAATAAGAAGCGGTATAAATATGAAATATGACTTTTTAATCGCTTTAGTCATCAAGATACTCCGTTACCTTTGAAATAACAAAATCAATATCGCTGTCGCACAGATTTGCGTGAAGCGGAAGTCTTATAAGCCTTGAGGCTAAATCCTCTGTAAGCGGGAGGTCGCCCTTTTTATATCCGAGACTCTCGCCCATATCCGAGGTATGAAGCGGAATATAGTGGAATACCGCGCCGATACCGTTTTCCTTAAGGAAGGAAAGCATAGCGTTACGCTTTTCCTCGCTCTCAACGAGAAAATAATACATATGAGCGTTATGATTTGAATAAGACGGAATAAATGGTCTTTTAAGCTTTCCAGCCTTTTCAAGCTCCTCCAAAGCGTCGTTATATCTGTTCCATACGTACATTCTCTTATCCATTATCTCATCAAAACGTTCAAGCTGAGCGCAGAGAAGAGCTGAAAGAATATCGGACGGAAGATATGACGAACCCGCCATTTTCCAGGTGTATTTATCTATTTCGCCGCGGATAAACTGAGAGCGGTCGGTTCCCTTCTCTCTTATTATTTCCGCTTTTTTGAATAAAGCGTTATCCTTCACGATAAGCGCGCCGCCCTCGCCCATTGTATAGTTCTTCGTTTCGTGGAACGAGAAACAGCCCATATCGCCTATTGTACCTGCGGGGTAACTGCCCTTATAAACCGAGCCTACTGCCTGCGCCGCATCCTCGATTACATATAGGTTATGGCGCTTTGCAATATCGTTAATCTTATCCATATCGCAGACTACGCCAGCATAGTGAACGGGATATATTGCCTTCGTATTCGGCGTTATAAGCTCTTCGATTTTATCTGCGTCAATATTAAGCGTATCCTTTTCAATTTCGCAGAATACGGGCTTTGCGCCGCGAAGAACAAAGGCGTTAGCGGTTGATACGAAGGTATAAGACGGAAGTATAACCTCGTCGCCCTCCTTTATATCGGCAAGAATAGCCGTCATATCAAGCGAGGTTGAACAGGAGGTTGTAAGAAGGATATTACTAATGCCGAGCTTGCTTTCAAAAAGTGAGTAAGCCTTTTTAGTATATCCGCCGTCGCCGCACTGCTTTTTAATAAGCGCGTCAAGAACGTATTCCTTTTCCTTATCGGTTATCGAACATTCGTTAAATTTAATCATAGTATTTCCTATCTGTCGCCGTACATTTTTTCGTAGTAATTCTGATACTCGCCGCTTATAATGGTTTCCCACCAATCGCGGTTTTCAAGATACCATTTTATAGTCTTTTTAATTCCGTCCTCAAACTTTGTTTCGGGAAGCCAGCCGAGTTCGCTGTGAATCTTAGTCGGGTCGATAGCGTAGCGCATATCGTGTCCCTTACGGTCTGTAACAAAGGTTATAAGGCTTTCGGGCTTTCCGAGTTCCTTACATATCAGCTTAACTATATCAATATTCTTCATTTCGTTATGGCCGCCGATATTATAAACCTCGCCGACTCTTCCCTTATGTATTACAAGGTCGATAGCCTTACAGTGGTCCTCAACATAAAGCCAGTCGCGGACGTTCAGCCCCTCGCCGTAAACGGGAAGCGGCTTGTCATTCAGCGCGTTTGCTATCATAAGAGGAATAAGCTTTTCGGGAAAATGATACGGACCGTAGTTATTCGAGCATCGGCTTATGCTTACGGGAAGCCCAAAGGTTCTGTGGTAAGCGAGAACGAGTAAATCAGCCGAAGCCTTTGAAGCGCTGTAAGGAGAGCTCGTGTGAATAGGCGTCTCCTCGGTAAAGAATAGGTCGGGACGGTCAAGAGGAAGGTCTCCGTAAACCTCGTCGGTTGAAACCTGGTGATAACGCTTTATTCCGAACTTTCTGCACGCGTCCATCAATACCGCGGTACCCATAATATTTGTTTTAAGGAAAATATCTGGATTTTCGATAGAACGGTCAACGTGGCTTTCTGCAGCAAAGTTAACGACCATATCGGGATTTTCCTCTTCAAAGAGCTTATACACAGCCTCTCTGTCACATATATCAGCCCTTACAAAGCGGAAATTATCATAATCCATTATATCCTTAAGCGTTGAGAGGTTTCCCGCATAAGTCAGCTTATCAAGACA